>NZ_JBHXQY010000030.1:0-60378 GCF_042716955.1 Nocardiopsis sp. NPDC058631
CTACCTGTCCGGCCTCGTCCTCATCGCGACCACCGACACCGATGACGAGGGCGGCCTGTCCAGGTACCTCCTCGGGGCGGCGGTCATGCTCATGGCCACCGGTGCGCTTCCCGTCCTGATGAAGCTCATGAGCTCGGGCAGCGTCTGGATGGTGGCCCTCGCAGCGGGTGGAGTCAGCTCCCTCGGTGGAGGAGGCGGCGGGGGCGGGGGCGGTGGTGGCGGCGGGAGCGGCAGTGGTGCCGACGCGTCCCCCTCGTCCGCGTCCGGCCCCTCGCCCGCGAGCACCGCCTCGTCCGCCAACGGCGGCGCCCAGGCCGCCGCGGCCGGGGCCAACGAGCGCGCCGCCGGAGTGGCGCGCAACCTCGACGAGGGCGGCGGAGGGCAGCCCGCCGGGGACGGGGCCTCGGTGGTGGCGGCGAGTGCGGCGGGCACGGGCGCCGTCGACACCGGCACCATGGGCACCCAGGGCGGGCCCAACGCCGGTGCGGGCGGCCTCATGGGCGGCGCGGACGGGTCGACGAGCGTCGACGGTGCGATGGGCGGCGGCCCGGAGGGCGGCGCGCAGGACGGCGCGGCGACGGCCGCCGCGGGCGCGACGGAATCGGTCAGCTCGACGACCGTCAGCGGTTCGGAGCAGGGGTACAGCCAGACGGTGGCGTCGGGCGCGGGTGGCGACGGCGGCTCCGATCCCGGGGCCGTCGGAGACGCACCCGCGGGGGCGGGAGCGGCCGACGCCGGAGCCCTCTCGGGCGGTGCCCCGGGCGCCGGGTACCCGGACGCCGGGTACTCGGGCGGCGCCGGAGCGGTGTCGCCGGAAGGCGCGTCCGGAGCGCAGTTCGCCGACGGAGCCGACGGAAGGATGGTCTAAGTGGTCCGCACGTACGGAGGGTGGCGCCGCCGCCGCAGCATCGGGCTGTTCGGCCTCGGCCTCACCGCGACCCTGATCCTCCTCGGAGGCCTGGTCGTCCTGATGCTGGCGGGCATGTTCGCGCCCGGTCTCGCCCTCTACCTCCTGCCGGTCATGGCGGTGGCCTTCGTGTTCGCCGCGGTACCGGTCCAGGGGGAGTCCCTGCTGAGCTTCCTGCTCACCCGCCTGCGGTGGTGGTGGGCCAAGATGCTCGGGCACACCCGCTACCGCGCGGGCGTCATGGTGGAGCACCCGCGGGCCTTCCAGCTGCCCGGCATCCTCGCCCCCGTCACCCTGCTCTCCTGCGAGGACGGCAAGGGCGGACGGTTCGGCCTCGCCTGGAACCGGCGGCTGGGGCACATGACCGCGACGGTCCTGGTGTCGTCCAACTCGGTGTGGCTCGCGGAACCGGCCGACGTCGACACCTGGGTGGCGAGCTGGCACCAGTGGCTGGCCTCCCTCGGCTACATGCCGTGGGTCCAGTGGGTCACTGTCACCGTCGAGTCGCGCCCCGACCCCGGGAGCGCGCTGCGGACCAACGTCGAGGCGGACATCGACCCGCAGTCCCCCGAGGCCGCCCGCAAGATCATGCGCGACCTCGTCCTCAACGCCCCCACGGTGAGCGCCCAGGTCGAGACCCGGATCAGCATCACCTACGACCCCCGCAAGTTCCCGGTGGCCCCCAAGGACCGCATGCAGGCGGCCGTGGAGATCAGCGGCTACCTCAACCAGATCGAGACGAGCCTCGCCACCACGGGGGTGTCCGTGCTGGGGCGCGCGACGCCCGAACAGCTCGTCGCCATGGTGCGCACCGCCTACGACCCGACCGCGCTCAACGACCTCAGCTCCCTGCTGCACTCGACGCCCGAGGACATCGGGACGCTCGACTGGACGGACGCGACACCCGTCGAGGCCGAGGCGCACCACGACCGCTACACCCACGACAGCGGCACCAGCGTCTCCTGGATCTGGCAGGAGGCGCCCAGGACCCACGTCACGAGCACGGTGCTCGCCGAACTCCTCTCCCCGACCCGCTGGGCCAAGCGGACCACGCTGCTGTTCCGCCCCTGGCCCGCGGCCGCGGCGGCGCGCGCGCTGGAGTCCCAGAACTCGGCGGCCCAGTACAAGAGCGAGCTGTCCTGGCGGGTCCGCCACAGGGTCAGCGCGAGGGACAGCCAGGACCTCGCCTACGCACGGCAGGCGGCCCAGGAGGAGACACGGGGAGCCGGCCTGGTGCAGGTGAGCCTGTACACGACGGCCACCGTCGACGACGAGCAGAGGCTCAAACAGGCCGTCGCGCACACGGAGTCGGCGGCGGAGACCTCCCGGATCCGGTTGCGCCGGGCCTGGGGCAGCCAGGACGTCGCCTTCGCCACGACCCTGCCCCTCGGCGTGTGCCCGCCGTTCCTCGTCCAGCGCGGTATGGGTTAGAAGGGGGCACCGATGGCGATCGTGGACCGGCAGAGCCGGCGGGAGGAGCGCCGCCAACAACGGGCGGAGCGCCAGCGCCTCAAGCAGAGGCAGGAGCAGAAGGAGAGGGCGGAGAGGCCGGACCGGTCGGCGGAGAGGGACAGGGAGGTCATCGCCCCCCTGCTCGGCTGGCGGCACCGCGGGGGCGGGGCCTCTCCGAACATCCCCAACGCGGTCGAGTACCAGGCCACCACCGCCCAGGCGTGCGGTCTGTTCCCGTTCGTCACCAGCAGCAAGCCGCCGTCGATCGGCACGCCGATCGGACGCGACCTGCTGTCGGGAGAGGTCGTGTGCCTGGACCCGATGGCGTGGCTGCGCGCGGGACTGATCACCAACCCCGGGTGCTTCGTACTGGGACAGCCGGGAACGGGCAAGTCCACGTTCGTCAAGCGGCTCGTCACCGGGGCGGTGGCCTTCGGCTCGCAGGCCATCATCCTCGGCGACACCAAGCCCGACTACACCGACCTGATCGGCCACCTCGGCGGGCAGGTGGTGCGGATCGGGCGCGGTCTCGACCGGATCAACCCCCTTGACGCGGGCCCCCTGGGCGGTGTCATGAAACGGCTCACCGAGGTGGAGCGGGAGAAGCTGCGCTGGGAGGTGCGCTCCCGCCGCATCTCCCTGCTGATGGCCCTGTGCACGCTGGTCCGCGAGGACCGGATCGCCAACGCCGAGGAGGTCGTCCTCGGCGCCGCGGTCGACCTCCTGGACGAGCGGCTGGCCGGGACGCGCCAGCCCAACGTCATCGACGTCCTCAAGGTCGTCGAGGAGGGCCCCGAGTCGCTGCGGTCGTTCGCCCGCGCCGACACCAGGGACCAGTACGACAAGCGCGTGGACGACCTCGTCTTCACCCTCCGACTGCTGTGCACCGGCTCCCTGGCCGGGGTCTTCGACGGCGAGACCACGAGCCCGCTCGACATGGAGGCGCCGGGCATCAGCGTCGACATCTCCCGTGTGGGTGCCGCCGGCGACAAGCTGCTGACCGCGGCGATGCTGTGCACGTGGAGCTACGGCTTCGGGATGGTCGACGCCGCGTCCGTACTCGCCGAGCACGGCCTCATCCGGCGCCGGTCCTACATCGGGGTGATGGACGAGCTGTGGCGGGCCCTGCGCGGGGCCCCCGGCCTGGTGGAGTTCGCCGACTCCCTCACCCGGCTCAACCGTTCCAAGGGCATGGCGTCCGTCATGGTGACGCACTCCCTCGGCGACCTGGAGGCGCTGGCAACCGAGGAGGACCGGGCCAAGGCCCGCGGCTTCGTGGACCGCTCCGCGATCACCGTTCTCGCCGGACTGCCACCGCGCGAACTGGCCTCGGTCAACAGGATCACGCCGATGACCGGTCCCGAACAGGGGCTGGTGGCGTCGTGGTCCTCTCCGGACTCCTGGCAGCCGGGCGCGCGCCACCCGGGACGCGGCAAGTACCTGATCAAGACGGGAGCCGAGCGGCTCGGCATCCCGGTGCAGATGACACTCACCCGTGACGAACTCACCCTGTACGACACCGACCAGGCCATCCGGAGGGAGTGAGGACGCCCATGTCACGTGAACGCCCGAAATACCAGGTCAAGGGCGGGGCCGCTGCGGCGGGGGCGCCACCCCTGCTGGTGTTGCTCGCCCTGTGGGGCACGGTGGGACTGTTCTTCCTCTTCTGGCTGGCGGCGCGGATCGTCGCCTCCCTGACCGGGGGGACCGTCGGTGGATTCGACATGACGTGGGTCGTCTCCCTGGTGGTCGGGGACACCGGGACGGTCTGGCCGGGTACGCCGACCCTCCCCGTCGTCCTGCTGTTCAGCGTCTTCGCCGCACTGTCGGCGGCGCTCCTCTGGTGGATCCTCCACCGGGTCCGAAACGCCCTGTACGGGCAGCCGGACGCGATCAGCACACTGAACAAGGACAACGAGACGATCGCCGAGTTGGCCCGGCCCGAGGCCGCAGACAAGGCGGTGCGGCTGCGCAGGAAATCGCTGGCCGGACGCAGGGGCAGAGGGCTCAAGGACGCCGACGTCGGCCTGACCATCGGCGACATGCGCGGCGACGGGAACCGGACGGGCTCCCGGCTGTTCGCGTCATGGGAGGACACCGTCCTCGCCTTCATGGCGCCCCGCGCGGGCAAGACCACCGCGATGGCCATCCCCTACGTCCTGGACGCGCCCGGGCCGGCGCTGGCCACGAGCAACAAGGCCGACGTGTGGTCGGCCACCGCGCGGATCCGCGAGCACACGACCGGCGAGCGCGTGTGGCTGTTCGACCCCCAGCAAGTGACCCACCAGGGCCAGGAGTTCTGGTGGAACCCGCTCACCGACGTCCGCGGCGTCGAGGAGGCCTACCGCCTCGCCGGGCACTTCGTCCTCACCATCGACGACGACTCGAAGAAGGACATGTGGGGCCCCGCGGCCCGCGCGCTGCTCTCCCAGCTCATCCTCGCCGCGGCGCTCGCGGGCAGGTCGCTGTCCGCGGTCGGGGAGTGGCTGCACGACACCAAGCTCCCACAACCGGTGGACATCCTCTTCGAGCACGGCTTCACCGCCTACGCCGAGGCCCTGCGCGAGACCCAGAACATCGTCGCGGAGACCCGCGACGGCATCTACACCACGGCCCGCACAGCCGCGCGCTGCCTCGACGACCCCCAGATCATGGAATGGGTGACCCCTCCGGGCGTCCGCCCGCTCCCCGAGTTCGAGCCGCGGTCGTTCGTGACCAGCAAGCAGACGCTCCACCTGCTCAGCAAGTCCCGCGCCGCCTCCGCGCCGCTCATCGCGGCCCTGACCGACGCGATCTTCCTGGCGGGGGAGGAGGCGTCCGAGGCGCAGGGCGGGCGGCTCGACCCGCCCCTGGTGGCAGTCCTGGACGAGGCCGCGAACATCTGCAAGATCGCCGACCTCCCCGACATGTACTCCCATCTGGGGTCCCGTGGAATCGTCCCGGTCACCATCCTCCAGAGCTACCGGCAGGGCGTGCGCGTCTGGACCGAGAACGGGATGGAGGCGATGTGGTCCGCGGCCACGGTGAAGGTGTTCGGCGCCGGGCTGGACGACCACAAGATCGTGGACGCCCTGTCCAAGCTGATCGGCCAGCACGACGTCTCCACCACGTCGTTCAGCTACGGCGAGGGCAAGGGCAACCACTCCGTGCAGCTCCGCAGGCAGGAGATCATGCAGGGCTCCGACATCCGCCAGATCAGCAAGGGCGAGTGCCTGCTCTTCGCCACGGCCGCCCAGCCCACGATCCTGCGCATGCGCCCCTGGTACAGGACGGACAAGGCCAGACTGGTCACCGCGGCGATCAAGGACGCAGAGGAGCAGATCACCGCCGGGGCCCGCGCGAGCTATGGCGCCTCCCGGGGCGCGTGAACGGGCGTCGACGACCGACGAGCCCCACCTGAACGGCGAGGCCCAGGAGAAGGACCATGGCGGACACCAGTCGTAGGACGAGAGTGCTGAACACGCTGCTACCGCACTCCCTCACCCCCCTCCAGAAGGACATCGCCCACCGGTTGGACGAGATCAGCGCCCATCGGGAGAGGGCGCGTCGCAGATGCGCCGAGGTGTGCGCCTCCGCCGTGCGGTACCAGGGCGACACGGGGAGGAACGGCAAGGCGGTCGCGGGTGCCGCCAGGAACCTGAGCAACCAGGTGATCGCGGAGGTGGAGAAGGCGCACACCCTCTTCTCACTGGATCTCTCCAGGAACCGGAACAGGATCACCGACCTCGAACTCGCGTGGAGGACCGGTCGGCGGGGCGCCGCGGCCGACCTCCACGCCGTCCTCCGAACGGACAGGGCCGAGGGGGAGAAGGCACTCACCGGGTTTCTCACCCTCCTCAGCCAGAAGGAGGGGCTCGTGAAACCGGCGCCGGCCACCGACCGGAGCACGGTGGACCCCCCCGCCGCCCGCGCGGCCGACGTCCCGGGAACGCCTGCCGCGCCCGCCCCCGCGCCCGCCCCCGCGCCGCGCCCCCGCACCGCGTTGCACGACGGGCCCGGCCGGGCATCTCCGGGAACCGCCGGCAGGGCCACCATCCGGCCCGCGACCCGGCGGAATCCGCGGGTTCCGGGCCGGCCCCGACGAGGGAGCGGGCCGAGTGCCTGAGCGCACGCCTTCCGCCGCGCGGACCAGAACCAGCGACCCAGCAGCCCCGACCGGCAAGGAGCGGGACCATGGCCTCCCAGACAGCTACCGCTGAACCCCCGCCCCCTCCACGGGTGGGAAACGAGTCCGCCGCCAAGCAGCCCACCGCCCACGATCGGCGGAACATGGCGGTCGAGTCGCCGGACACGCCCCAGAGCGTGAGCGGGGCGGGCGACGCGGCGTCGGAGACCCAGGCCGCGCTCTCCTCCATCACGAGGTTCGCCGCGTGGGTCCTCGACTACCTCGTGCGGATCTTCCAGGCGCTCCTCCAAGTGGTCCTGCGACCGACGAGGGCGGCGCTCCGTCTGGCGGCGAGGCTCACCGCCCGCTTCGTCCGGTGGCGCATCCGGACGGGCCTCATCCCCACCCGAACGCGGATCAGGTCACGCCTGCGGCAGGCCAGGCGTGCCCGGGCCGGAGCGGACGCACGTCTGAGGGAGGCCATCGTCCGCGCCGACGCGTATGTGGCGAGTGCGCGGTCACGCGGCGATGGCATGGTGCGGTCGGCGGGGCAGACGGGTCTGCTGATGGTCCACCGAGCGATGTCCCAGGCCAAGGCGGACGTGGCGGCCGCCCAGGGGAGGCGGAGCGCACGGATCGCGAACGCCCGGCAGCGGGCGGACCGTCTGGTGGCGCAGGCGCGGCGAACCGGTGAGGTGAACATCCGCAGGGCCACGTGGGAACGCGACAAGCTGGCCAGGGACGCCGCGGGCAAGGGTCCCACCGCTGTCAGGGATGCGCGGTCACAGGGAGACGCCCTCGTCCGGAGGGCCGAGGACCAGCACAACCGAAGGGTGCAGCGCGCCAGGGACCGGGGCAACCAGGCGGTCGCCGCCGCTGTGGGCAGCGGGGACGCGGACGTGCGGGCGACACGCCAGGCAGGCGCGGTGCGGGTCGTCGACGCGGCACGGCAGAGCGCCGTTCTGGTGCGGACAGCCGAACAGCAGCGGGACGGCCTGGTACGAGCAGCCGTCGACCGCAGGGATCGCGCCGTTGACGCCGCGAAGTCGGCGCACACCGCCTACACCTCCGGAATCGACGCCCGCGTGCAGGCACTCCAGAGCGTCGCCAAGGACAGGAAGGTGCCGAAGGCGGACGCGAAGCAGATCCTGCGTTGGGACGGGGCGAAGGCGTCCGGTCAGCGGAAGCAGTTCGAGAAGGAGATGAGGGCTGCCGACCCCGAGAGCCCGAACCTGCGGAGCACCAGGGTGAAACCGGCACAGGGGACCCGCGTGGGACGCCTCACTCCGTCCGCCGGGACGCAGAACTCCGGGGCCGCCCTGCGCGCCCGCAACCTCAGGGGGGTCGGACGAGGGCAGGCCCGTCCCACCGCGGCGGCACGCGCGCCCCACCACCTCCAGAGAGGGCACGCGGCCGGGCGGAACGGCGGGGCGACCCCGTGACCGGACCCGACAGGAGGGGCGTATGAGCCCGAACCGGCCGAAGGGCCAGATCAGCGGCAAGAAGGCCGACGAGCTGCGCCGCAACCGCGCGCGGCTCGCCGAACTCCTCAAGCCCTCGGGCCCGGAGTCCGGTGGTGGCGGTGACGCGGACATCCGCGAGGCCCTGTTCCTCGCCGCCATCAGCTCCTCCGTCGGCCCCGGCGGGATCAGCAACTCGGGGGCCCTCGCCAGGGGCTCCCTGTACCACTCCCTGAGGAAGCGGAGCAGGCAGAGCAGGGGGGAGCAGTTCTTCGCGGAGGGGCACGTCGGGTACTCGCCCGAGGTCGCGATGGGCGGCCTCGGCCTCATCCGGCAGGCCGACGCGCGCCTGGTCGCCGACGTCCTGGGCATCGACGTCCAGCGGGTCCGCGAGGTGCAGCGGAACACGGCGTTCCAGGACGTGGACGTGGTGCTGCGCGCCGACTACCACACCGGGCGGATCGAGCAGGCCGCGCGCGTCAGCGTGCAGAGCCAGCAACCGGACCCGGACACCCCCCCGGAACACCTGTGGCGGCGCGGGCTCGACGAGACCCTGGACACGGGCCGTATGAACCCCCGCGAGCTCGCGCTGCACTGGCTGAGCGCCGCCAACTCCAACGAGCCCGGGGCACGGGAGGCCCAGGAGAGGTTCTTCGGCGAGCTGACGAAGAAGCACAAGCAGCTCGCGGAGGCCATGAAACGTCACATGCTGCGGGACCCCGACTACACGGGCAGTGCCGCGTCCTCCCGGATCGACGCCAACTCCCTCATGGCGGGCGCGTCACCGCAGGCCGACGGGCGCCCGCTGGAGACCATGGAGCAGTACTGGGCGAAGGCGATCCCCTGGTTCAAGGACAACCGGGCCGACCTGAACAAGCTCCGCGACGACGCCGAGTCGCTGTCCGCGGCCGTCCTGAACGGCAGGGTCCCGGGTACCGTCCTGGCCGACGTGCGCGCCAACGCGGCCGCCAACAAGAACCTCCCCGGATTCGGCGAGGACCACGACAGGAACCTGGAGAAGGCGCGGGCGCGCGCGTCCGGGGGCGCGGCGGATGCCTTCCCGCCGGGGGACGCCCTGCTCGACACCTTCGACCAGGCCCGCGGCTTTCCGTCGAACAGCCTGCCCGACCGTGCCGGGTCCATCGCGGCGGGCAACGCGGTCAAGGCTGACCTGCGCGCGCACGACGCCGCCAGGGCCCTGGGGCCGAACCTGGTCCTGGGCGACTCCCGGCTCCCCGTGACCAGCGCCCAGCTGGGCCGGGCGCAGGACACCAACGGGCGCGCCGTCCTGCGCCCCGACGAGGTGCGCGCCCTCGGGGCGCAGGCCGGGGAGGGCGCCGCCCGGGGCCACGGCTCCGGGGCACGAGGACCCGGGGCCCGCGCGGCCGAGCAGAGCGAGCGGCGGCAAAAGCGCGATCGCGTCGCCCGGACCCGCGCGCAGGCCGCGCTGTACAGGCGGGGTGAGGCTGCCCGGGCCGCGGCCCGCGACGCGCCGCAGGGACTCCCCGTGGAACGTGACCAGCAGAAGCGCGCCGCCGGGCGGTTGGCGGCTGTGCACGAGGGGCAGCGCAGGCGCCACTCCGTCACCACCACGCACACACGGACCGCCCGTGCGAGGTGACCGGCGGAGCGGCCCGGCCGCTCCCCACGACCCCGAACGGTCCCACGGGCCCGACACGACCACGAACGCGAAGAGGGACGACGCCGACCATGAGTACCGAACCCGACGACCACGCAGCCGACCTCCGGGAGGAGGAGCCCCGGGAGAACACGCCCGTCGGCTGGAGCCTCACCACCGAGGCCCCTGACGTCACCTCGGCCGTCGCCGGGGTCGACGGCGGCGAGGAGGACGACGGCGAACCGGCGCCGGAACCGGTGTTCAAGAACGTCGAGGAGTTCGTGCGGCTGCGCTTCCTCCCGGTCTACGTGCGACCCGAGGGCGGCCAGTTCCGCTGGTGCAAGGAGTGGTGGCGGCATGCCGAGGCGGTGTCGCGCTTCCAGTCGCTGTGGCACGCCTGGGAGGTCCTGCGGTGGGAGGCGGGCACCGGGATGGCGGTCTGGTACCGGGACCACCTCGACTTCCAGATGAGCATCATCCTCGGCGACAGCGGGCCGTTCCGCGAGTGCACCTCGCGGCGGCACCAGGACCCGCGCCCGCTTCCGGCCGACCCCTCTCCCGAGGGATGGTTCGAGGACGAGTGGTGACCGCCGCCCGAACGTGGTGACGGAGCACGGAGGGGACCCGACCACGGGACCGGCGGGTCCCTCCGCGGAGTCTGCGGGGCACGGCCCCAGCCGTGGCCCCGTCAGAGAACCATGGAGATACCGAGGATCGGGCTGACCACCATCAGCACCGCGCCGATCACCACGAACACGGCATCCGCCACCCGCGCGAAGGACCTCAACCGCTCTTTGCGTGGAAGCTCCCCCCAGACGGCTTCGGCCGCGCGTTCGGCCTCGGCACGGTTGGAGGAGAATTCTGCGTCGATGCGCTTGCGCTCCTCGGCGGCGACCGCCTCCCCTCCCCGGTCCGGGCGCCGCTCCTCCCACGCGTCCAACAGGGCGTCCACGCGTTCCAGCCCGGCCAGTTCCGTACGGGCCCACCCGTGCTCCGCGGCGAGGGCGGTGTTCATGCGCGGTGCGTCGAGCTGGTGCTCCATGACTCTGCGCAGGGACGTCGAGAAGACGAACGCCCCGGCGAAGAAGCAGAGAACGAGAACCATCGTTGTCACCCAACCTGTCTAGGAACCCGTGGCCCGGCCGGGCGAGGGGGGCTGTGGGCGGTTGCCGGGCGCGGGCGCGGTACGGGGCGCGGGAGCCTGGCCCGACCTGTTCTGAAGCGCGGTGGAGATGCCCCGCCCGGGACCGAGTTCGGCCAGGAAGAGGGGAGGCAGGGCGCTCGTGCTGTCGGGATTCGCGAAACCGTGCTCCGTCCTGGCCTTGGCGACCTTGCCGGGGCGGATCTCCAGGCCTTCCCGCAGGGCGTCCTCGACGAAGGAATTGAGGTGGTTCCCCTCCTTGACGAGCCTTTCGAGCGTGGCCAGTTCCACGCCGGAGAGGGGGTTGCCCGGTTTCACCTCGTACTGTTCCACCACGAGCCCGGAGGCGGCTTTCTTCCGCAGTTCCCGGGTGGCCTCGGTGGTGTCGTCCCCCGCGGCGGCCAGCGCGGCGCGCTCGCCGATGGCTGTAGCGATCAGCCCGCTATCGGCGTCGGCTGCGGTCCCCTTGTCGGTGAGGAGGAAACCGATGGTGAGGGCCCCCGATTTCTCCATGAGATCGGCCAGGGGGAGGAATTCGTCCCGCTTGCGTGACGTCTCGTTCGCGTGGAGGTTGGCGCTGTTGACATTGATGGCCTGGTTGTCGAGGATCTCGACCCGCTTGTCGCGCTGGATCTCGGGTTCCCGCTGCAGGTCATCGATTTCTGCCAGCTTCTTCGTCTTCTCCGTCGCGCTCATCCTGGCCTTGAGGTGGTTGCCCCTCTGTTTGACCCGCGCACTCTTGATGGCGTCTCTGATCTGTGTCGAGATTCCCCACATGAGACCGCTGAAAGCGACCGTGAGGATGGAGGCGACCAAAATGGGTACCATGCGTGTTCCTCGCTGCTACCAGTTGAATACGGCGGACAGGGCGATCAGGAGCACCAGGGCGGGCCATATCAGCATGCCGGCCTGGAAGCCGGGCCGCGAGGGGGCCGGGCGGTCCCTGACGAGCGCGGCCCGGGCCCTGGCCTCCCCGAGCCGGGGGTCCCGTTCCCGCGGGGCGGTCGGCCGGTCTCCGGGCGCCCTCCCGGGAACGGGTCCGTCGCCGGGGGGCCCGCCGTCCCCGGTGAAGAGGCGGTGGAACCTCTCCCGGAGGAGGGACCGGTACTCCAGCAGAGCCCTCCGGTCGTCGGATGAATCCGGCTCCGGCTGAGCGCGGTCGGACAGGTACACCCCGGCCGCGGTCAGGAAGAGGTGGATCAGGCCTTGGGCGATCAGGATGAGAACCGCGACACCGGCGATGGCCAGCACCCGCTCATCGATCATGGGAAGAACCTTTTCTTCGGAATTGCGGTGGTCACGACATTCCTAGAGGGAGGGGCCTGAGCTCCTGTTCGGGGGGCGGTTTCTTCGTTCGCTGCGCACCACGACCAAGCCGGACGGGTGGGCCCTCGTCTGCCCGGCCGACGGTGTCGCGGCGCCTTCCGGGATGCTCGCGGATTCCTTGTCGCCGTCCACCCCCAGGGCCTTCAAAACCAGTCGCGAGTCCTTGAGTAGTCCGTCATACCTTTTCGAGGTCCCGTCGAGGAAGGTGGCGAGGCTCTTGGCCCTGTCGCCGTGGACCCCCATCTGGCGGGTCTCCTCCTGGGTCGCCCGCAGGCCGTCCCTGAGGTCGGCGCTCCGGATGTCGAGCGCGTTCAGTTCCTCCCTGGACGCGATGTTCAGTTCGCCGATTTTCTCCTTCGTCGACGGGAAGTTCTGATTCTCCTCGCCCGGAAGCGGTCCGCTCTGGAGCAGTCGATCGCTCTTCGTGTTGTTGATGTTCAGGCGCGACCGAATGGAATAGCTGAGCGTGAGCCCCATTCCTGCGATGACCCCGTAGGACCAGATCATGAGTTGCAGAAATATCGGGAGGAGGCTCATAAAAGATCCGGTGGGCACGAAAGGATCTCCGCTCTTTATCCTTGGTCTGGGCTTCTGTGGCTCATGGGGTCCAAGCGTATGGTTTCCCAGGCGGGCTCGTTGTGTGACTTGCATCACAATCAGATGAATTCAGAAATTCCGTGGCTGGGCGGTCGGCGGCGGGTTCGGTAGGTGTCGTCCTGAGTGCGGAACATCGGCGGGGGAGGGGCGGTCCTCGCCGACTCGCCGTTCCGTGTCACGGACGCCAGGATTCCGCGCCGGAAGCAGGAGCGGAATGCCTCTGTTTCTGCGGCCGACAGGCGAGGAAGGGGAGCGGCGACTCCGTTGAATATGAACGGATAAGTTTCCGTCTCACCTATGGACAATGGTGTCGACGCTCCGTGTCCGGTCGTCGCGGTCCGTCCGCCGCCGCGTCCAGTCCCCCCGGGGACCGCATCCGTCCGCCGACAGGCCGTTCGGAGGAGCCGCTGTCCCGGGTCCCCGGCTCCGCGCGCGCCACGATCAGGGCGGCACGCGGCCGGGGCCGGGGAGCGTGAGGGGGCGGCCCGCTCTCACGGAGCGGTCCGCCCCGTGGGCGGAACCCGAGGGTCAGCCGCCCGCCGCGCCCCGGGCCGTGCAGACCTCCTCGGAGGGCGCCATCACGTCCGTCGACTGCACGGCCACGACCCGGAAGCAGTACTCGACCTCGGGGTTGAGACCGCTGACGTCGACGGTGGAGGCCCCTGCCGAGACGTTCGCCATCGACGTGGTGCGGGCGCCGACCGGCCCGCCGACCACGAAGTGCGGTGTGGCGCCGCCGGTGTTGTCCGTCCAGGACAGCGAGACACCGACGAGGTCGTCGGAGACCTCCACCCCCGTCGGGGCGATGTCCGTGGCCGCCCCTGCCGAAGGAGCGTCCCCGCCCGCGCCCGCCGTACCCCCGGGAACCTCCGGAGCGCCCTCCCCGCTCTCGGCCGGGTCCGACGCCTCCGCGGAGGGGGCGCCGGAGCCCCGGCCGGTGATCAGGAGCGCGCCGACGGCCACGACCGTGACGAGGACGAGGCCGATCAGGACGGGTATGAGCACCGCGGTCCGGTTGCGCTCCGCCGCAGCGGGCGGGGCCCATGACGAGGCGTGCGCGTGTGCGTGCCGCTGGTCGGTCCAGGCGGAGCCGACGTCACCGGTCCGAGGCGAAGCCCGGGGAGCGCTCCGGGGACTCTGTGCCTCAGGTCCGCTCCACGTCTGGGACGGGACCGAGGGGTGGTTGGTCAGAGGCGGTGCGCCCCGATCGACCGCCTCGAACGAGAAGGGTGAAGGCGTCGCCCTCTCCGCCGACGGTGGACGGCTCGTCGGGGACGTGGGCCCCGTGTTCGAGGGGGTTCCGGGGCGGTCGGAAACCGGTGGCGAGGGGGTGAGGGACGAGGACTCTGACGTGGAGGACGCGAGCGGGGCCGGGAGTCCGGCCGAGGGCGCCCCGGAACCATCGAAGCGCCCGCCGGTCGGGGCGGCCGCGGCGGCGGGCTCGCCCGTCCCGGGCAACTCGGCCGTCGCGTCCGTAGTGTCCGTCCCGGGCGGGCTGTCCGCCGGGACCGGGTCCTTCGCCTCGGAGGGATCGTCGGCCGGCACCGGTTCGCCGGATTCGGCCCGGTCGTCGTCGACCTCGTACCAGGCGTTGTCCTCATCGTCGTCGTCGTACCAGGCGCCGTCGGTGTACCCGTCATCGTCCGGTCCGTCGCGGGTGTCCCCGTCGAGTTCGGTGGTCTCCCCGACGGATGCCTCCGGTACGGGCTCTTCGGTGGGGGTCTCGGGCTCCGGCTCGGGCCCTTGCGCCTCGTTTCCTTCCGAGGCCGAGCCCGCTCCGGTGTCCGCCTCCACGGAGGCCGGAGCAGCCAGGGCGGGCACGGACCCGACGGATGCCTCCGGCTCGGGCTCGGCGTCCTCGGATCCCACCGCTGCGGCGGCCCGGTCCCGGCCCGCGTCGGGGGTGTCCTGCGCGACCGCCCCCGACTCCAGCGCCTCGCCGAAGTCCGCGGCGGTCGGTGTCCGCAGCCCGGGATCCGCGGCCAATGCCTGGAGGAGGACGTCGCGCAGCCAGTCCGGGACGTCCTCGCGGTGCATCTCCGGCGGCGTACCCGACAGCACACGGGAGCGGTACTCCGCCAGATCGACCTGCCCGTTGTCCGGATCAGCGAACGGGGCGTGCCCGGCCAGGAGGGTCCAGAGGGTCGAGGCCAGCCGGTAGACGTCCGAGGCGGGGGTGGGGCGGGAACCACCGACCTCCTCGGGAGGAGCGTGGTCCAGGGTCGCCCGCGTGTAGTACACGGGCGGGAACGGGTGGCCCAAGGGCAGGGCCGAGCCGAAGTCGGTCAGGGTCGGCCCCGGGTCCCCGCGGAGGATGTTGCCCGGGGACACCGCGTGGTGGAGCAGACCGAGCTCGTGCATGCCCTCCAGGGCCCGCGCCACGGTCCTGCCGACGGTGAGCACCTCGTCCACCATGAGCGGTTCGCCCTCGGCCAGGGCACGGGCGTAGTCGCCCCCGCCCCGGTACTCCGTGACGGCGAACGCACGGCCTGCTCCGGTGACGCCGGAGGACAGGAGCGGCTGGATACCGGTCACGGGGGTGAGCCGGTCCCAGAGCCCCGCCTCGTCGGGTCCGGCCGTGCCGGGGGCCCGCCCGAGCAGCTTGACCACCACCGGAGCACGGTCGGACTCGCGTTCGGCACGGTAGAGGAGTGCGCTCCTGCCGCAGTAGAGCGTTGTCAGGTTACGCATGCCCGGGAACGGCGACGGTTCGCGGCGGCTGGTCCTTCTCATGGCGTCCCTCCTGGTGGAGCCCGTGCCCTCCGGTCGCCGCCCGGTGCCTCGGCTCTTGGGCATCCGGCTCGGGGGCTCTCGCGGGTCAGGGGACGCTTGCCCCGGGTCTGCGGCCGTCGGTCCGGCCGGACAACACCAGGTGGTTCGGCCGTCGGGGCACCGGGCAGCGGCGAAACGGTCACCTCTGACGCGATCTTCCCGCACTCGGCGGAACCAGGGGGTTTCTCCAGTCCCGACGCGATCGCACCGGGCCGAGGACGGAGACGATTCCTGAGTCGCCTCGGGAGCGTAGCGCATACGGGGGACGGCTGAGAAGGGACCGAGGTCCGGGCCCTCCGCACGCGGGCCGAACGCCGGGAACGAGGCGGGCCGCGACCGGGACGAGACGCCCGACCTCAGCCGTTTCGGCGGCGTCTCACGGCTTTGTGGGACTCACCCATCCGGCGGCCGGTCACCCGGGGCTCAGCCGCGGGCGTCGGGTTCTGGGGCACCTTCCCCTGGAGTCTGCTTCGCAGGCGCCCGGTGGTCTTGTCCGGGTCGCTCGTGCTGGAGTCGTTGCCCGAGGATCCCGGTGTCGGGTTCTGGGGATGTGGCTGCGGTTTGAAAGGGTTCGGCATGTCGTGGTTCCTCCGTGTTCTTGGCGTTGTGGAGGGGGATCCGAGGCCGACAGTGCCTCGATTTGAGCGGGATGCTAACACGCCCACCGGTCCCATGGGGGCGCGGTAGGTCCGACGGCGTGCCGACTGCCTCCGCCGCCCCGACGGCGGTGCCGCGGCCACGGCGGCTTCCGGGGAGCCACCCGCCGTCCCGCCCGGGTGGGTCTGTCGCGGGCGGCCTCGGCTGTGGTCGAATCATGGGGATCCATTGCCCATGGCCGAGAAAACCAGCGGAAGGCCGCCTGTGAACGTACACCACGCGTGGTGGGTGAACCCGGTGAACGCCCTGATGGATCCGTTCGAGAGACGGTTCGGGGCGGCGGCGGAGGAGGTCTTCGACGACGCACTGCGGGCGGCCTCCTTCCGCAGCGGGCTCCCCTGGCCCTCCGACGAACCCTTCCTCTCCGGCATACGGGTGCTCAGTGACGCCTGGCAGGCGGTGCCCGGCGTGACCCCGCTCGGCCGGATCGGCCTCCGGAGCGAGATCCGGCGGCGACTGGAGACGCGTCTGCGCATGCTCCACCTGCTCGACGCCAACCCGGAGGTCGAGGAGGAGCCCGTCGACCGGCCGGTGTTCATCACCGGCCTGCCCCGGACGGGCACGACGTTCGGGCACGGACTCCTCGCCCAACACGTCCGGGGCCGTGCCCCGATGCTGTGGGAGATGCTGAGCCCGGTCCCCGACACGGGCAGGCCCGAGGAGCGCACGGTGAGCAGGCGCGAGCGCCTCGGTTCGGCGCGGACGCAGATGCGGGGCATGAACGCCATGGGGCCGGGGTTCCAGGCGATCCACCCCATGCACCCGCTCGAACCGGAGGAGTGCGTGTTCCTCCTGCCGCACGGGGTGTTCTTCCACGTCCGTGCCGCCGTCCCCGGCTACCGCGCCTGGGTCGAGCAGCGTGACGCCACCCCCGACTACGTCTACCTCAAGCAGCAGCTCCAGGCGTTGCAGTGGAAGCGGCCCGCACGGCGCTGGGTGCTCAAGTCGCCGCTGCACCTGCCCAACCTGGACGCCTTGCTGGCGGTCTTCCCCGACGCGGTGATCGTCATGACCGACCGCGATCCGGCGCGGGCGATGGCGTCGTGGGGGAGTCTGACCGAGGCGGGGATGCGCCTGCACAACCGCGAGGTGGATCCGCACTGGATCGGCCGCGAGTGGCTGGAGATCTGGTCGGGCGCCGCCGAGCGGGCCCGCCGCGTGCGCCGCGAGCACGGCCCCGAACGCTTCCTCGACCTGCCCTACGAGGAGCTGACGTCCGACCCGGTCAAGGCGGCCGAACGCGTCTGGCACCACCTCGGCGAGGAGTTCGACCCCGCCACCCGCGCCCACACGCTCGCCTACACGCGGCGGGACCGGAGGAAGGACCCCGGCGGCCACAGGTACAGCCTCGACCGCTACGGGCTCACCGCCGAGGAGGTGTACGCGGCGTTCGGCCCGGACCTGACCGGGGCGGCGGCCGCCCGCGCCGAGGGGGACGGGGCCTGACCGGACCCCTGTTCGGCGGCCGGGGACCGGGCCGGACGGCGCGAACGGGCGCCGGTCCCGGCCGTGGGCGGAGAGCGGCTCGCCCGCACGGGTCCGGGCGACGACGTCGGCGGCGAAGGGAAGCGTGTTCGCAGGGAGGCCGTCGAGATCCTCCCAGGTCGGGCGGAGACGCAGGTACGGCTCCTGGTCGACCGGCGTGCCCCCGGAGACGGGACGGCCCCGTGTGAGGGGTCATCCCCGTGTCAGGGGCCCTTCGCCCGAGCTCCGGGTACGAGTCGTCCCCACCACGCGGCCGTCCACACGGTGAGACCGAGCGCGGTGCCCGTGACCGCGCCGACGAGCAGGCAGCGCACAAGGTCGTAGCCGCTCACGGTGGCTCGCTCGGACAGGCCGTTCAGCACGGCGCCCGCCACCGCGCACACGGCGACGGCGGCCAGTGCGGTGGCGCGCACGCCCGGAGCCGGTACTCCGCGAAGGGTGTCCGTGCCGTTCGGGTCTGGGTTCCGAAACCCGGAGGAGGCAGATTCCCGCGTCGGACGAGGGGGGTTCGTTCCCGGGCGTCCGCGCGAACGCCGCACCCACCACGCCAGCGCGGCCAGGCCGAGTGCCGAACTCGCGTACATGAGCACGTTGTAGAGCAGGTGGGGCCCCACGACCTGTGTGCTCAGCAGCGGCCAGGCCCGGACCAGGGCGCCTCCGGTCTGGGTGAAGGAGTCCCACGCCAGGTGAGTGACCGAGCCCGCCGCGAGTGCCACGACGGTGAGCACCGCCGCGCGCACCGGCCGCCGTCCCGAACCGGGTTCACCGGGGCACGGCTCGTACACCCGACCGGCCAGGGCGTGCACCGGGTCCCGGATCGCGTACACGTACACCGTCAGCACGATGCCGCCGAGAAGCACGTCCAGCCACAGCCCGGCGGGACCGTGCGTGGTCGCCGAAGCCACGGGCAGCGGAAGGTAGTACGGCAGGTCGGGTGCGACCGATCCGACCACCAGGGCGGACAGTGGGAGCCGCGTGCGTGCGAGGGGCAGCACCGCTGCGGCGTGGCTCAGGGTGAAGGGCACGGCGGCAGGCTACCGGCCTCCGCACAGACCCCTGGTCCGTGCCCGGGTACCGGTACGTGTACATCGAACCCCCGTCGAGGACGTACACCTCGTGAGGCTCCGCCCGAAGCGGGTGAGGCCCGACCTGCTGTTCCTTCCCGCGTACGGCTGGTCCCGGCTTCGACATCGATGGCCCCGGGTCACTTCGTCGAGTACGGACCGCGCCGACCCGCGCTGGCGGCGGCCCCGGTCAGAGTTCCACGTCCTCGCCGAACCACGGCTCGACGATCCCGTCCCAGGTGCCGTCGTTGAGGGCGATGTTCAGCCACTGGTCGACGTAGTGCTTCAGGGCCTCGTCGCCGAGGGGCAGCATGAAGGCCTTCTCGAAGTAGTCGAAGGGCTCGTCGGGGTGGACCGCGCACAGCTCCTCGTACTCGTTGGCGACCCAGAGCGTCTCCGATGCGTCGGTGGTCATGACGTCGGCGTTGCCCGCGATGATCTCGTCGAAGACGGTGTTGTTGTCGTGGCGGATGAGCTCCCCCTCGGGGTAGTGCTCCTCGGCGAAGATCTCGTTGGTCCCCCCGCTGGGCATGATCGAACGCACGCCCGGCTGGTTGATCTGCTCGATCGTCCGGTAGTCGTCGACGTTCTCGCACAGGGTGATGGGCGTCTTGCCGTCCTCCATGAGAGCCGAGGAGAAGTAGACCTGCTCGGAACGTGCCGTGCTGATCGAGATGCCGCCCGCCGCGATGTCGCAGTCGGCGAGGAAGTCCTCCATCAGGTCGTCCCAGCTGGTCCGGACCCACGCGATCTCCACCCCCATGTCGTCGGCGAGGTCGCGCGCCATGTCGACGTCGATCCCGGTGAACTCCTCGGTTCCGGGGTCGAGGTAGGTGAAGGGCCGGTAGTCGCCCGTGGTGCACACGCGCAGCGTGCCGCTGTCGAGGATCTCATCGAGCCTGCTGTCGGCGAGGGCGTCCCCCTCGGGGGAGCCGTCGGCCCCGTCGGAGGGTTCCGCGTCCGTGCAGCCCGTGGCGAGTGCCAGGGCGGAGAGGGCGACGAGGGCGGTGGCACGGGTCTTCACTGGGTCTTCTCCACGGGGCTCTCGGCGTTCTGTCCCGCCGCCGGACGTCGTCCCGGCGCGGGAACCGGTGTGACGCGCGTCATGGTACCGACGGCGTTCTCCTCCCGTTCGGCCGCCCGCCGCCTCGCGGGCGGGGGTCCCGTCCGAAGGCCTCCCCGCGGGTCCGACCTGCTCGCCGACCCCTGCCGCGCGGCAGAGTGACCTGCATCATGTTCCCGGCGGCTTGGGTGTGCCGTGACGGCAGGGCTTCTCCTGGTGCGCAGGCCATCCGGTACCACCGGACACGAACGGGAGGGACGACATGGCACTGCCCGACCTGATCTCCGTCGAGGACCTCTTCGGCCCGCCGGAGCACTCCGGGGCGTCGATTTCGCCGGACGGCACCCGGCTCGCCTTCCTGGCGCCGTGGAGGAACCGGCTCAACGTCTGGATCCAGGACCTGGACCCCGGCCCCGGTACCGGCGGCGAGCTCCGGTGCGTGACCGCCGACCGGACCCGCAGCGTGTTGAGCACCGCTACGTCGGCGACCCCGACATCCCCGAGCAGAGGGCCGACATGCTGGCCCGCTCGCCGATCAGCCGCGTGGACGACATCACCAGCCCGCTGATGGTCGTGCAGGGCGCCAACGACGCCCGCGTCGTGCGGGCCGAGTCCGACCAGATCGTCGACGCGCTCCGCACACGCGGTGTGGACGTCCAGTACCTCGTCTTCGACGACGAGGGACACGGCTTCACGAACCCCGAGAACAGGACCACCTTCCACCGCGCGGCCGAGCGGTTCCTCGCCCGACACCTCGGCGGGCGCGAGCACCACGGCTGACCGTGACCGGGCAGACGGCACCCGGGGGCGCCGTCGGCCCGTGGCGGGCAGGGCTCGGACCAGCGAGCCCGTCCGCGCGTCGCCTGACCCCGTACTGCGCCGACGCGCGGACACGCCCGCCCCGAGCCACCCCGGGCACCCATAACCGAACGCGATTCCCTACCATCCGGTATATGGACGTCCCTGAGAGCGGGGCCGCCGGAACCGGCGCCCCGAACCTGGCCGAAGGGTTTCCCGAGGCCACCCCACAAAGGTGGCGGGAACTCGTCGCGGGGGTGCTGCGCAAGAGCGGTGTCCCCGAGGAGAAGCTCGCCGACGCACCCGAGTCGGCGCTGGCCACACACACCTACGACGGGTTCGACATCGAACCCCTCTACACCGCGGAGCCCCCGGCGGCGGACCCGGGCTTCCCGGGCCTGCCCCCGTTCATCCGCGGCTACCGGCCGGGCGGGGGCGTCACCGAGGGGTGGGACATCCGCGCCCGCCACACCGACGCCGACCCGGCCGTCCTGCGCCGCCGCATGCACGCCGACCTCATGAACGGTGTGGGTTCGCTGTGGATCGCCGTCGGCGGCGCGGGCCTGCCCCCCTCCGCGCTCGGTGAGGCCCTCACCGACGTCTACCTCGACCTGGCCCCCGTGGTCCTGGACCCCGGTGCCGACCACGCCGGCGCCGCCACCGCGCTGCTCGCCGCCCACGCGGACGCGGGGGTTCCCGACGGCCGGGTCGTCTCCCACCTCGGCATCGACCCGCTCTCCGTCGCCGCGCGTGCGGGCGGGCGGCCCGACGTCATGGACCCGGCCCGGTTCGCCGCCGAACTCGCCGAGAACCGGCCCGGCCTGGGCCTGTTCGTCGCGGACGGCACCCTCGTCCACAACGCGGGCGGCTCGGAGGCCCAGGAGCTGGGCTTCGCGATCGCGGCCGGGACCGCCTACCTGCGGGCCCTGCACGCCGCCGGCCTGGACGTCGCCGGAGCGGCGTCCCGCATCGGGTTCCGTCTGGCGGCGAACGCCGACCAGTTCAGCGTGATCGCCAAACTGCGGGCGGTCCGCGGCATGTGGAACCAGGTGCTCGCCGCCAGCGGGGTGCCCGCCGACCAGCGCACCATGAACCTGCACGCCGCCACCTCGGAGGCGATGACGACCCGCCGCGACGCGCACGTGAACATGCTGCGCACCACCGTCGCGTGCTTCGCGGCGGGCGTCGGCGGCGCCGACGCGGTCACGGTCGCCCCGTTCGACTCGGCGGTGGGCCTGCCCGACGACTTCGCGCGCCGTATCGCCCGCAACACCCAGTCCCTCCTGATCGAGGAGGCGCACCTGGCGCGGGTCGTCGACCCGGCCGGCGGCTCGTTCTACGTGGAGGCCCTGACCCGGGACCTCTACCGGACGGGCTGGGAGTTCTTCCAGGAACTGGAGGCGGCGGGTGGTGCGGCCGAGGCCGTGGGGGACGGGCTGCTGCGCGAGCGCGTCGACCAGGTGTGGGAGCGCCGCCGACGCGACCTGGCCCACCGGGTGTCCCCGCTGACCGGAGTCAGCGAGTACCCCGCACTGGCCGAGAGGCGACTGGTCCGCGAGGCCGACCCGGCCGCGGTGACCGGGACCTGGTTCCCGGTGCGCCGGTACGCCGGGGACTTCGAGGACCTGCGGGACCGCAGTGACGCCCAGGAGGACGCGACGGGGTCGCGTCCGACTGCGTTCCTCGCCACGCTCGGGCCGGTCGCGGGGCACACCGCGCGCGCGTCGTTCGCCGCCAACCTCCTCGCCGCCGGCGGTGTGGCGGTGGCGGAGCCGGGACCGCTGGCCGACGCCCGCGCCGCGGCCGAGGCGTTCGCGGCCTCCGGGTGCGGGGTCGCGGTGATCTGTTCTTCGGACAAGGTCTACGCCGAGCACGCCGAGGCCGCCGCGCGGGCGCTGAAGGAGGCCGGGGCCCGCCGGGTGCTGCTCGCGGGTGCGCCGCGCGACTCCTACCGCGAGGCCGGGGTGGACGCCTTCGCCCACCGGGGCTGCGACGCGGTCGCCCTGCTGACCGACCTGGTCGACGTCCTGGCCACCGAACCGGCGGCTCCATCCGCGAATGCCCAGGGGGCGCACGCATGATCCCCGACTTCTCCGCCGTCGCCCCGCAGCTGTCCGGGGTCGTCACCGAGACTCCCACCAGTGCCGCGGACTGGCGGGCGGCCGTCGAGGCCGCCACGGGCAAGGCCGCGGACGCACTGGAGTGGGAGACCCCCGAGGGCATCGCCGTCAAACCCCTCTACACGCCGGCCGACCGCGCGGGCCTGGACTTCGTGGACGGCCTCCCGGGCATACCGCCGTACCTGCGCGGCCCCTACCCGACCATGTACGTCAACCAGCCCTGGACCATCCGCCAGTACGCGGGGTTCTCCACCGCGCAGGAATCCAACGCCTTCTACCGGCGCAACCTCGCCGCCGGACAGAAGGGGCTCTCCGTCGCCTTCGACCTGGCCACCCACCGCGGCTACGACTCCGACCACCCGCGGGTGGCGGGCGACGTCGGCATGGCCGGGGTGGCCATCGACTCCATCTACGACATGCGCCAGCTGTTCGACGGCATCCCGCTGGACCGGATGAGCGTGTCCATGACCATGAACGGGGCGGTCCTGCCCGTCCTGGCGCTGTACATCGTCGCCGCCGAGGAACAGGGTGTCCCCCCGGAGAAGCTGTCCGGGACCATCCAGAACGACATCCTCAAGGAGTTCATGGTCCGCAACACCTACATCTACCCGCCGCAGCCGTCGATGCGGATCATCTCCGACATCTTCGCGTTCACCTCGCAGAGGATGCCGCGCTTCAACTCCATCTCCATCTCCGGCTACCACATGCAGGAGGCCGGGGCCACGGCCGACCTGGAGCTGGCGTACACCCTGGCGGACGGCGTCGAATACATCCGCGCGGGTCGAAAGTCCGGGCTGGAGGTCGACGCGTTCGCGCCGCGCCTGTCGTTCTTCTGGGCGATCGGCATGAACTTCTTCATGGAGGTCGCCAAGCTCCGCGCCGCACGGCTGCTGTGGGCGCGCCTGGTCAAGGACCTCGGCGCGACCAGGGACAAGTCGTTGAGCCTGCGCACCCACTCCCAGACCTCGGGCTGGTCCCTCACCGCCCAGGACGTGTTCAACAACGTGGCCCGCACCTGCGTGGAGGCCATGGCCGCCACGCAGGGGCACACCCAGTCGCTGCACACCAACGCCCTGGACGAGGCCCTGGCCCTGCCCACGGACTTCTCCGCGCGTATCGCCCGCAACACCCAGCTGCTCCTCCAACAGGAGTCCGGGACGACGCGGGTCGTGGATCCGTGGGGCGGCAGCTACTACGTCGAACGCCTCACCCAGGAGCTGGCCGCGAAGGCGTGGGAGCACATCCGGGAGGTCGAGGGGGCGGGCGGCATGGCCGCCGCGATCGACGCGGGGCTGCCCAAGATGCGTATCGAGGAGGCCGCCGCCCGCACCCAGGCGCGCATCGACTCCGGACGCCAGCCGGTGATCGGCGTCAACAAGTACCGTCCCGACTCGGCCGACGAGATCGACGTCCTCAAGGTCGACAACTCCAGTGTGCGGACCCAGCAGCTGGACAAGCTGCGCCGTCTGCGCGAGGAGCGGGACGAGGGTGAGGTGCGCCGCGCGCTCGCCGCCCTCACGGAGGCCGCGGGGCGCGAGTCGAAGGCGGACGAGGGCCTGACGAACAACCTCCTCGCCGCGGCCGTGGACGCGGCCCGGGCCAAGGCCACCGTCGGCGAGATCTCCGACGCCATGGAGAAGGTCTTCGACCGCCACTCCGGGCAGATCCGTACGATTCAGGGTGTGTACAGGAACGAGGCGGCGGGCAGCGCCGACGCGGCCGGGCTCATGGAACGCGTCAGCCGGCGCGTGGACGACTTCACGGAGGCGGAGGGCCGCCGCCCCCGCATCCTGGTCGCCAAGATGGGGCAGGACGGCCACGACCGGGGCCAGAAGGTCATCGCGACCGCGTTCGCCGACCTGGGTTTCGACGTCGACGTCGGCCCGTTGTTCCAGACCCCGGCCGAGGTCGCCGTCCAGGCCGTGGAGGCCGACGTGCACGTGGTCGGGGTGTCCTCTCTGGCGGCCGGGCACCTCACCCTGGTGCCCGCCCTCCGCGAGGAGTTGGCCGGGCTGGACCGCGGGGACATCATGATCGTGGTCGGCGGGGTCGTGCCCCCGCAGGACTTCGACGCCCTGCGGGCGGCGGGGGCCGCGGCGATCTTCCCGCCGGGGACGGTCATCGCGGAGGCCGCCGTCGACCTGCTCGACCAGTTGGAGGAGCGGCTGGGCGTTCACGGGGAAGGGCTGTAGCGGGCCGCCGGCCGCCCGGCCGGGACCGGTGGGGGCGCGCCGGGGACACGTAGCGGACGCGGCCCGGGCCGACCGGTGAAACGGCCGGGCCGCACGGCGACACGGGCCGAGGCAGCAGAAGGGGAGCAGGCGTGGGCGACGAGGGTTCCGTACCGAGGACGCGGGCCGGCGGGAGGCGTCCGGTCGACGTGGGCGCCCTCTCCGAGGGGGTCCTGTCCGGGCACCGCCCGACGCTGGCACGGGCGATCACGCTGGTGGAGTCCCGTCGGCCGGACCACGCCGAGGCCGCCCAGGAACTCCTCGTCCGCCTGCTCCCGCACACGGGGAAGGCCCACCGCGTGGGGATCACGGGGGTGCCGGGCGTCGGCAAGTCCACGTTCGTCGACACGCTGGGCACCCGGCTGACCGGGGCCGGGCACCGTGTCGCCGTCCTGGCCGTGGACCCCTCGTCCACGCGGACCGGCGGGAGCATCCTGGGCGACAAGACCCGGATGGCCCGCCTGGCGGTCGACCCGGCCGCCTTCATCCGGCCCTCGCCCACCGCCGGGACCCTGGGCGGAGTCGCGCGGGCCACCCGGGAGACCATGCTGCTGATGGAGGCGGCCGGGTTCGACGTGGTGCTGGTCGAGACGGTGGGCGTCGGCCAGTCCGAGGTGACCGTGGCCGCCATGGTGGACTGCTTCCTGTTCCTCACCCTGGCCCGCACGGGGGACCAGCTCCAGGGCATCAAGAAGGGCGTGCTCGAACTGGTCGACGTGGTCGCGGTCAACAAGGCCGACGGTCCCCACGCCGACGACGCGCGCAAGGCGGCCCGCGAGCTGTCGCGGGCGCTGCGGCTGCTCCAGCCGGTGCACCCGGAGTGGCGTCCGCCGGTGCTCACGTGCAGCGGGCTCACCGGCGACGGGTTGGACGAGGTGTGGGGCGCGGTCCTGCGGCACCGCGGGGTGATGGAGGCCGACGGCGCCTTCGCCGAGCGCCGCCGGAGCCAGGGCGTCAGCTGGATGTGGGACCAGGTCCGGGACATGCTGATGGACTCGTTCCTGCGCGATCCGGGAGTGAGTTCCCTCATCCCGCGGATGGAGGAGGGGGTGCGCTCGGGGGAGACGACGGCGACCCTCGCAGCACGGACCCTGCTGGAGTCCTTCACACAGGGTGACCCTCCCGAGGAGGGGTGAACCCACCGTGACTGAACCCGGGGCCGGAGCGCCGAGCCCTGTTGCGAGGGGTTCACAGCGGGTTCCATGTCGTGAAATGACCCAGAGTAAACGGGTCATAACGGCAGTTCAGGGGGAGGTTCGTGCCCACGAGGCGAAAATTTCTTGCCCTATGCCATTCCCGAACGGGCGGTTCGCTTATACCGTGTGTGTCCAACGACTTACCGGACTCGCGGACGCGTAGGCGTCATCCCTTCGGTGGTCCGGTTCCGTGGGAGTGGTCCGGGCCAGGTGGGCGCGGCCCGCCTGTCTGCGTATGGTTAAGCGAGGGACCCCTCACCATCTCAATGTGGGGCCGGGAGGAGTGAACGTGCACAGGCTTGGGCTGAGCACGCGGGTAGAGAGCCGCAGCGTCATCGTCGCGATCGAGGGGGAACTCGACATCGCGACCGCCGCCGACCTCCAGGAACACGTCCAGTCCGCCGTCAAGGACCACGGTCCCTGGCTGATCCTGGACCTGTCCGGTCTGGACTTCATGGATTCGAGCGGTCTGAACGTCATCATCAACGCCTACCGAACCGTCCGTGAACTCGGCGGATCGCTGGCGCTGGCCGCCCTCAACGAACGCGTCACCAAGGTCGTCCGCCTGGTCGGCCTGCACCGCCAGGTCCCGGTCCACCAGACCGTGGCCACCGCCGTCGCGGCCATGGAGGCGCTGGAGGCCAAGCGGCAGGCCGGGTAGCCTCCGGTCGCATGAGCCGATCCCTCCCCGGCAGCCTCCTCGACGTGTCGTGGGACCACAACAGCCACTACCACGGCCACCTGCTGCGCCAGGCGCTCCCGTACGGTCCGGCCGTCGACCGCCGGGCCCTTGCGGGGCCGCCACGCGGGGGACCGGCGGACGCGCGCCCCCCGCGCCCCCGTGCTCTCGACGTCGGGTGCGGTGGCGGCAGGTTCGCCCGCCTCCTCGCGACCCGGGGCTTCATCGTCGACGCCATCGATCCGGAGAACCGGATGATCGAGACGGCGCGGGCCCTGACTCCGCCCCGGCTGCCGGTCGACTACAGGGTGGCCTCCCTGGAGGAGGCCGAGCTGGATCCGGAGGGGTACGGGTTCGTCAGCGCGGTCTCCAGCATCCACCACATGCCGTTCGGGCCGTCCCTCGAACGGATGGCGTCCGCCCTCGCACCCGGCGGGACCCTGGCCGTCCTCGGCCACTACAGGGAGCGCGGCTGGGCCGACGCGGCCGTGGCCCTGGCCGCCCTCGGCCCGCAGTGGACGATCGGGGCGGGACTGCGCGTGGCGCGCGCCCTCACCAAAACCCCCGATCTGCACAGGTCCGGCCCCACGGCGGACATGCCCGTGCGCGAGCCCGACATGGGCCTGGACGAGATCGCCGAGGCCGTCCGCGCACATCTGCCCGGCGCACGGCTGCGCAGGCTGCTGTTCTGGCGCTACTCCCTGGTCTACACCCGTCCGGCCCGGTCCCGGACCGGCGCCGACCGCAGGAGGGCCGGCACTCCCTTGCCTTGACGCGGACGTCAAGGTCTAGCGTGGCGTCCATGCGCATCGGAGAGCTGGCGGAGCGGGCCGGGGTCAGCACGAGGACCCTGCGGTACTACGAGTCCCGCGGGCTGCTCCCCACCCGCCGCGCGGTCAACGGATACCGCGTCTACAACGACGACGACCTGCGGCTGGTGGAGCAGATCCGAACGCTCCAGGACTTCGGTTTCGGACTGGAGGAGACCCGGCCGTTCGTGGAGTGCCTGCGGGAGGGAAACCCCACGGGGGACTCCTGCCCCGCCTCGCTCGACGTCTACCGGGACAAACTGGTCGAGCTCGACGCGCTGATCGGACGGCTGGGAGCGGTACGCGCCCAGGTGAGCGCGCAGTTGGCCCGGGCCGAGGCGGACCCGCCCGCCGCTCCCGAGCCGCTGTGCCAGATGAGGGGGTACCCATGAACGGTACGGCCGGACCGGACGAGGTCACGGATGCGACCTTCGACGAGGAGGTGCTGGGGGCGGATCGGCCGGTCCTGGTGGAGTTCACCTCCGACCACTGCCCGCCTTGCAAGCAGATGGTGCCCGTGCTGGACGCGGTCGCCGCCGAGACGGACGGACGGATGAGGGTCGTCCAGCTGGACGTCGGCGCCAACCCCGGGACCACGCGTGCCTACCAGGTGATGGGGACGCCCACGATGCTCGTCTTCCGGGACGGCGTACGGGTGAAGTCGATGGTCGGGGCCCGCTCCAGGCGCCGCCTCCTCCAAGAGCTGGAGGACGTGCTGTGAGACCGGGGCCGCCCGTTCCGCACGGAGCGGTCGGCCCCGGCCCCCCGGCCGGACCTGCGGGTCCTCCGCGTCCTGGCCCCGGGGACACGTCCTGTCCGCGCCCCGGCCGGCCTCCCGTCCGTCGCCGTGCCGACGGAGCCTTCCCCGCCCCCGCCCTCCCCCCGTCCCCGCCCTCTGCCTCCTGCCTTCCGTCAGGGCGGTCCGGCAGTCCTTCCGGCAGCGCGGCAACCCGAATCTCCCCTGTGGACAACCCGGTGGGCCCCGCCCCGGCGGGGAAGTATGGAGGAGGACGGGAAGACGGAGGTGACCGCCGTGCTGGTGATTCCACTCGATCGGATCGACACGGACTCGGCCGCGCTGGTCGGTGGCAAGGCCGCCGGGCTCGGCGAGGCGATCAGGGCCGGGGAGCGAGTTCCCCCGGGCTTTTGCGTGACCACCGGGGCGCACCGCTCCGGGACGGTCCCCGAGGACGAGGTGGCCGCCGCGTACACGGCACTCGGCGGCGGACCCGTCGCCGTGCGGTCGAGCTCCACCGCCGAGGACCTGCCCGACGCCTCCTTCGCCGGCCAGCAGGAGACCTACCTCGACGTCGAAGGGATCGACGACCTGGTCGCCGCCGTCAGGCGGTGCTGGGACTCCCTGTGGACGGACCGCGCCGTCGCCTACCGGCGGGACCGGGACATCGACGACGCCTCCGTGTCCATGGCCGTCGTCGTCCAGCGCATGGTCCACCCCCGTGCGGCCGGGGTGCTGTTCACCGCCAACCCCGTCACCGGGACCCGTGGGGAGACCGTCGTGGACGCCGTGCGGGGGCTCGGCACCGCGGTCGTCGACGGCACCGCCCGCCCCGACCACTACGTGGTCCACCCCGGCGGGAGCACCGACGGGCCCGACGACGGCTGCCTCTCCTCCGAGGAGGTGGGCGCGCTCCTCGCGGCGGGAGCCCGGCTCCAGTCACACTTCGGCGCCCCGCAGGACGTCGAGTGGGCCATCGACCACGACGGTGCCCTCTGGATCCTCCAGTCCCGCCCGATCACCACCCTGTTCCCGCTCCCGCCCCCGTCCCCCGGCCCCCGCGCCTACTTCGAGGCCGGGCACATGCAGGGCATGCTGCGGCCGTTCACCCCCATGGGGTTCGCCGGGCTACGGGCCGCCGCCTCCGCGTGGTTCCGCGACGTGGGAGGGGAGAGGGGCGGCGCGTGGGACCGGATGATGGTCGACGTGGGCGGGCGGTTCTACCTCGACCTCACACCCCTCCTGCGCAACCGCGTGCTCCGCGGCTCCCTGCCGGGGGCGATGAGCCTCTACGGGCCCCGGGCGGCCGCGTCGATCCGCGCGCTTCTCGCAGACCCCCGCTTCGCACCCCGGCGGGGCGGCCGCGTCGACCCGCGCGCCGTGGCCAAGGTCGTGGCCGGGGTCCTGCCCCTCACCCGCGACTTCGTGGCGGAGACGGTGACAGCGCTGGCCTTCCCCGACGACGCCCGACGTCGGGCCTTCCGGGCCGGTCCGGAGATCCGGCGGCAGATCGCCGAGTCCTCCCGGGGCATCGAGACGGCCGGGGAGCGGCTGGCGTACGCCGAGGAGGTCCAGACCCCGGTGATGACGGGCAGCATGACCCCCATGCTGGGAGCCCTGTACGTCGGCATCCTCTCCGCCAGGGCCCCCGCACTCCTGCTTCGGGGCGTGGCGAGCCCGGGGGAGGTCGCCACGGTCCTCGGGGGCATGCCGCACAACGTCACCACGGAGATGGACCTGGCGCTGTGGCACCTCGCGGAGGAGGCCCGGCCGCACCGCGACCTGCTCCAGGAGACGCCGCCGGGCCGACTGGCCGAGCTGTACCGCGCCGGGGAGCTACCCGAGTTCGGTCTCGGAGGCTTCCTCGAACGCTACGGGCACCGGGGCGCGGCCGAGATCGACGTCGGCGTGCCGCGCTGGGCGGAGGACCCCGCGCCGCTCTTCGGCGCCATCGCCAACTACCTGCGGGTGGACGACCCCGACCAGGCGCCCGACCGCCGCTTCGCCCGCGCGGCGGCGGAGGCCGAACGCATGCGGGACGAGCTGGTACGGCGGGCGACGGAGTCCAGACCGGTGCGGGCGCGGTTGGCGTCGTTCTTCTTCGGTCGGGCGCGCGCCCTGTCCGGCCTGCGCGAGTACCCCAAGTTCGCGTGGCTGTTCGCGATCGCCGAGATGCGCCGCCAGCTCCTCCTGGTCGGGGAGGCGCTGGCGGCCGAGGGGCGGTTGGACGCCGCCGACGACATCATGTTCCTCGACCTGGGTGAGGCCCGGGCCGCGGTGGACGGCGCGGATCAGCGTCCGCTGGTCGCCGAGCGCCGGGCGGTCCACGCGAGGGAGCGCCGACGCCGCAGGGTGCCCCAGGTGCTGCTGTCGGACGGGACGGACGTGGAGACGACCCTGCCCGTACCACCCGCCGGCGAGGCCGGGTCCGGTGGGCTGGTCGGGGTGGCCGCGTCCGCGGGGACCGCGACGGGTGTGGCGAGGGTGGTCCACGACCCGGACGGGGCCTCACTGGGACCCGGGGAGATCCTGGTCGCGCAGACCACCGACCCGGGGTGGACACCGCTGTTCATGACCGCCGGAGGGGTGGTCGTGGAGACCGGTTCGACGGTGGCGCACGGGCCGACCGTCGCCCGTGAGTACGGGATCCCCTGCGTGATCTGCGTGCCCGGCGCCACCGAGCTGATCCGCGACGGCCAGACCATCACGATCGACGGGGGCGCGGGCACGATCCGGCTTGAGGACTGAGGACTGAGGACTGAGGACTGAGGACTGAGGACTGAGGACTGAGGACTGAGGGCTGAGGGTCGCGAGCGGCGGCGGCCATCTCTCACCGGCGCGGGGCCGTACGCATCGCGGCCGAGCACGGCTGGGCCCGAACGACGTCGCCGCTCCGGCAACCCGGGAGGAGCTCGCCCGGGGTTTCGCCCATACGCACTCCGAGGCCGGTGACACGCGAGGTCCGGCTCACGCGGGTGTGTCCTCCGGGGCCCCGGGCACCGGGGTTCCGGCAGCCAAGGTCCCCGTCGGTGCAAGCAGCGTGCTCAGGGCGACGGCGCTGTCGAGGAGAGCTCTCGACCGGGCATCGATGCTCACGTCCCGCGCGGCCAGCGCGCTCGTCACCTCCTCCCACCGGCGGGTGCGCCGCAGCTCGGGCATCAGGGCCCGGAGTGTGGCGACCCGGTAGCCGGACAGGCGCAACTGGTGGACGATCCTCGCGTCCCGGACATCGTCGGGGAGGTACCGTCGCGGGCCCCGCGGAGAGGACCGAGGGGGCGTCACGAGGCCCTCGTCCTCCCAGTGCCGCAGTGTCGAGGGCCGCACCCCGAGCGCGCCGGCGAGTTCGGAGATGCCCATGGCATCCGAGGGGCGCACATCGCCGATCAGTTCGCCGGAGATCAACCCGGCGGCCTTCCTGGCCAGCGCGAGTTCCCGCCGCTCGGTGTGGAGCCGCGCGTGGGCCGCGTCGAGCAGCGCGAGCGGGTCCGCGCCGGAGCGTGTGTGTACCGCCCGCATGATCCTCTTGGCCTCGACCGGTCCCGTGCCGCTCGCGAGAGCCCGGTAGGCCAGAGCGGAACCCAGATGCGACGCGTCGTAGGCCCGGTAGCCCGTTCCGGTGCGCGGCACCGGAGGCAGCACGCCGTCCCGTTCGAGGTTGCGCACCTGCTGGACGGAGTACCCGGTGCGGCGCGCCACATCTATGGTCCGCAGAACAGGTGACTTGCGACTTCTCACCGGTCTGTCCCGGGGTTTTCGGCCCAAAGCCTCCACAAGCACATGAAGGAAATACTAGAAGGCATGACCATCGAAGAGATCATGGGGTTCGTCGGCGACCTCGACGGGGTTCTGACCCTCCGACCCGGCCCCGGGGACGGCTCACCCGAGATCAGCTGGGGTGACACGTTCTTCTACTACGCCCCTGACGGCAGGGTCCCGCAGACGACCCAGCCGTTCGCGACGATCGTGACGAAGGACTATCCGGAGGACGCGTCGTCACGCCTGGACCGCCCCGACACCTTCCGCCTGAACCTCTCCGTCGGCAGGGACGCGTTCACCGGTTGGACGGGTCGACAGCCGCGCGAGGCGGCCACGGACGGGGCGGACCCGAGCGAGAGCGACGCCCTGGTCGCGCACCCCGTCTACGGAACACTGGGCTGGCTGGCCGTGGTCAACCCGGGACCGCGAACGGAGGCGGCGGTCCGTGAGCTGCTGGGCACGGCCCACCACCTGGCCCGCTCGCGCCACGAGCGGCGTGCCGGGTCGGATTCACCCTGACCGGCCGTCTCCGGTTGCGGGGTCGGCGGACCGTGTCAGGCGCCGCCCCCGCCATCACCGCCTCCTCCACCGTCACCACCGCCCCAGCCACCCCAACCGGAGCCGCTGTCGCCTCCGCCGGAGCCGCCGCTGCCATGACCGCTGTTGCCGGGACCAGTGTCGTGGTCGCCGTACACCGGCTGTGAACCGTCCCCGGGCGGCGTCGTGTGACCCGCAGGGTTCGAATACCCCTGATGACCCGGATACGGGAGACGCCTCGGTGCCGCTGCTCCCGGAAAACCGGCGCTCCGGGGCGACCCCGGCGGCCTCACCTGTGCCAGGGCGGCGAGCAGGAGGACGACTGCTGCGCAGATCAGCAGCGTGTCCAGGACCGTGAGGACCATCGGCACGACGCTGTTGACCACAAGGTACTGATCGGGCGGCACACCCATGGTGACAAGTGCCAAGGGGAGGGCGGTACCGGTCGCCTGGAGGAGCGCCGCCACGAGGAACAGGACGGCGGCGGTCCGCACCGTGCCAGGGGAGCGCGGGGACCTGCGGGCACGCACGAGGGCGATGACTCCGACCGCCGCGACCGGCCCCGCGACGACCACCACGGTGAGGAGGATGCTCAGGAAGTGCACGGCGGTCTCCTCAGGATGCCTGGTGTGGTCGGGGGCCGGAACCGGGGGGAGGGGGTACCCCGGGAGAGCCTTCGGTGTCCGGGGCCCGCCTGGTCGCCGCGACCACCAGGAGGGCCAGCCCCGTCGCGAACACGAGGCCGACCACGAGGCCGACCAGGGTGTACACGAACGGCGGTGGGCCCCCGTGCCCGAAGCCGGCGAAGGCGTAGTGGCCGGCGACCCTGACGAGGCCGCCCAGGAGGGCACCGACGGCGATGAGCGAACCGGCCGCGGCAACCAGCCCTCTGCGTCCGGGCGGCGCGGCGAAGGCGAGGACCAGGACCACGAGGCCGACGACCACGAACAGGAGGACGGACAGAGTGGAGACGACGATGGGGAGGGGGGACATACCGACCACGGGAGCCTCCGAGGGGTGGGACCACGACCCTAACGAGGCATTCGCCCCTGGGCCCGGTTCTGGCTGATTCCGGCCACGGGGAGCCGGAGGTGGTCCGCGCGGCCCTCCCGCACCCGTACCGCCCCTGCCGGGGCCGGTGGCACCGTGCCATCATGTGAGGGCGTTGCGCCAGGCAGGTGCGGTGCGTAACATCTTTTCGAATCGGTTCGACAATGGACGGGACGGCACTTGCGGATCTCCGATGTGGCCAGGCACGCCGGAGTGTCTCCCAGCACGGTCTCCTACGTCCTCAGCGGCAAGCGCTCGATCTCCGAGGCCACCACGCGCCGGGTCCGGGAGAGCATCGAGGCGCTCGGATACCAGCCCCACGCGGGCGCCCGCTCGCTCGCCAGCCGCCGCAGCAACGTGATCGCCCTGGTCATCCCCCTGCGTGAGGACGTCCACGTCCCCGTCGCGATGCGCTTCGCCGTCTCGGTGGTCACCGCTGCCCGCGCCTTCGACCACGACGTCCTCCTCCTCACCCAGGGGGAGGGGCCCGACGGGCTGCGCAGGGTCGCCGGTAGCGCGATGGTGGACGGCGTGATCGTCATGGACGTGGAGGCCGACGACGCGCGCGTGCCCGTCCTGCGCTCCCTCGACCTGCCGTCGGTCCTGATCGGGGTCCCGGAGGACACCGAGGGCCTGACCTGTGTGGACCTGGACTTCGCGACGGCCGGTGCGGCGTGCGTGCACCACCTCGCGGATCTGGGGCACACCGAGGTGGCGTTCGTCGGCCAGCCCCCGTCGGTGTACGAGCGGCGCACGGGGTTCGCCGAGCGCACCGTCGCCGGGTTCGAGGAGGCGGCTGTCGCGCGCGGTGTCCGCGCCACCTCGCACCCCTGCTCACCCGACACCGTTCGCGAGGTCGCGGGCACCCTGGTCAGGGAACGCCCCGGCCTCACCGGTCTCATCGTGCACAACGAACCCTGCGTGGGACCGCTGCTCGACGTGTTCGCTGAGCACGGGCTCGCCGTACCGGCCCTGTCCGTGGTCGCGATCGGCCCCGTCCCGCCCGGCGTGCCCCCGCTCACCTCGGTGGACCTCCCCGCGGAGGAGGTCGGGGCCCGCGCCGTCGGCCTGCTCATGGACAAGATCGACGGGCCCGCTCACTCGGGGGTCACCCTGTTGGCGCCGAGGCTGACCGCGAGGGAGAGCGCCACCACCCGGCCCTGACGGGCCCGGGAGCACACGGTCGCCTGCGCCACGCCCCTGCACCTTCCTCCCCGCCCGCTTCCGTTCCCGGACCGGAGCAGGACGACTACGCGGCCACCGCCGCACGCTGTTCCCACGTCCGGACCCGGACCCGGGCCCAGGTCTGCTTGCGGCGGCGTTCCTGCTGTTCGAGCCACACGCGGACGAGGCGGGTGAGGGTGCGCCAGTCGTCGGGGGCCTTGCGGGCGGGTGCTGTGACCTGCGGGGGCGCCACGTGCAGGACGGGTGCTCCGACGTGCGCGGGGGTGGTGCTCGGAACGGGATCGGGGGCGAGGAGGTCGCCGGAGGGCGGCACGTCGCGGTGGGCCCAGCCGTACATGCGGGCGGTGGCCTCGGCCTGGATACGGTCGAGTTCGCGCTCGTGCGCGGCGTAGTAGGTCCTGACCAGGGCGAGTTCGTCGACGGGCAGCCGGTCGGGGACGGGAGCCGCGCGGGGCGTCGGGACGCGGACAAGCGCGGGTGCGGGCGAGGGGGGCACCGGTGCCGGCTCCGGAACCCGGGGCGGCGAGGTCCGCTCGGGAGCCGCGCTGATCGGCGCGGTGGCGGGTTCCGGGACGTAGCGGCGTACCCGGGCCGAACGGCGCCATCCCGCTGCGGAGGAGTGGCGTCCGCCCGGAGGGGAGAACAGGTTCAGGAGCGGTCCGAAGACGCGGTCCAGGACCTTGGCGCTAAACTGGCGCATGCTGGCAGTTCCTTTGGTTAAAGGTCGGATGTTGCTGGCCACGGCCCCGGACGGCAATCAACCGTCGCGGGGTCGCCGTATGGATGGAGGTGTGTGATCGGTGCCAGAGTAGAGCAGAATTCTGGGCGGGGGAGAGTCTTTTCGTGAAGGGGGCGAAAAAAATTTCGGCGGACCTTGTTTGCGCAGATCAGGTCGTCCGAAAAAGACGATTCTGTCCTTCCGATCCTGTCTGGACAATCCCTGATGTCTGCCTTGGCGGCCTTTGTTCAGGGGGAGGAAGGGGGGAAACGGAAGGGTGCTGCTCTTTCCAGGAACGGGGCATCCCAAACCTCCAGCCCTGGATCCGGGCGGTCCGCGCTTCCGTTCGGTCGTCGGGACGCAGGGTCGTGACGAGGAGTTCGATGCGGTGGGCATCGCGCTCCGCACCGGGGCCAGTAGTTCTTCGAGGCGGTCCGTCAGGTGGGCCGGGGCAGCGGGGGCGGGCCGGCCGGCGAGTGGAGAGAGGAGCCACTGGGGCGGCCGGGACGTCAGGGGCTGACAGGACGGATCCGGCGGCCAGGAGGCCGGGTGCGCGGTGCACCCGGGCGGGCTGGGAAGCCCCCGACCCCGGTCCGTGGTGCGGTGCGACGGCGGAACCCCCTCCGTGTCCGGGGGCGCGTCACCGCCGCACCGGTCTCAGGGGGTCTCGATCACCGCGCGGATCGTGAGTGGTCCCATCGTGGTGCCCCTCCACTCCCACTCCCAGTCCCAGTACACGGTCAGCTCCTCCACCAGGCGCAGGCCGGAGAGCGGGCCCCGTCCGGGCTCGCCCAGGCGCGGGTAGGGGATGCGCGCACCGGGCCTGGGGCCGTTGTCCGTCACCCGCAGGGCCAGCAGGAACGGGTTCTGGTCGATCACGACGTGCACGTTCCCGCCCGGTTCCCCGCTGAGCGTGTGGCGGTGGGCGTTGGACACGAGGGCGTCCGCGACCCGCGTGACGCAGTCCGCCGCAGGGCCGAGGACGGTTCCGCGTACCCACGCGCGGAGGACGGTGTGGTCCCGCTCGTGGCCGAGGACGATGCCGCTCCGGTGGCGTTCTTCGAAGCGGAGGCGGTGCGGGTACGGGACGGGTTCGGGTTCCGGGTCCGGCCCCGGAACGGATGGGGGCGCGGCGGTGGGCTGCATTCGTCTCACCTCGTGGTCTCTGTCATCCGGGTGGCTTCCTCGCCCCGGCGGGCGCCTGCGGCTCCGACCGCCGGACCGCCCTCGTGTCGGGTGGCCGCCCCTCCCGGTCCCTCGACGGACGAGGCGGCCCCACGCGGCCCCGGGTCCCTCCAGGGTCCGGGCGCGTCCTTTCGACCTGTGGTCAGGAGGCCGGGGAGCAGCCCCGTTCCGCCGTGTCGCAGCGGGCCAGGACCCCTCCCGGAGGGAACTCTTCCACTCACACCATTTGCTGGTCTACATTCATTAGGAAAGACGGTGCTTTTCGTATGCCGTGCGATGACAACCGATAATCCAGCGATATGAGCGATGAGGTGTGGAGAAGTGGATTCCGCACGCGAGCGGTTTGGTCTTCTGGTGCGGAAGTACCGCCTGCAGGCAGGTATGACGCAGCAGGAGCTGGCGCAGGCGGCCGTGATCGCGCAGAGCACGGTGAGCGAGTTGGAGCGCGGCATGAAAGGGACGCGCCGTGAGCAAGTGGTACGCATCGACAGGGCGCTTATCGCACACGACGTCCTTCTGAATTCGTGGGATACGGCCTTCTCGCCGTCTGGGATGAACACCTACTTCCGTGACGTGGCGGAGGCCGAACAGACGGCGGTGGAGATCCGTGAATACGCCTTGGGGCTGGTACCGGGCCTGTTCCAGGTGGCGGAGTACGCCCGTGCTGTCAGCCGGATCGGCTCGCCGCACGCCTCCCCGGACGCCATCGAGCAGATCGTCTCGGCGCGACTGAAGCGGCAGAAGATCCTCAGGAGACCCCATCCTCCCAGGGTGACGGTCCTCCTGGACGAGACCGTGCTGCTCCGGCGCTTCTCGGACCCCGACGTGATGCCCACCCAGATCGGCCACCTCATCGCGGAGTCGCACCGGCCCCGGGTGACCATCCAGGTTGTTCCGATGCGCACGGAAGGCCACGCCGGTCTGGGCGGCGCGTTTATGCTTAGTTCCGCCCCTGACCGTGGCGCTTTCGCCTACGTCGAGGGTCACGAAACGGGGATGTCCCTCAAGCAACCGGAGATCGTGGCCAGTTATGACCGGACCTTCGCGGAACTGAGGAGCGCCGCCCTGCCGGTTCCCGCGTCACGGTCTCTGATGGAACAGATTCGAGGCGAGAACGCATGATGGGCGAGAGTTGGAAGAAGTCCGGTCACAGCAGTGGGAACCGTGTGGAGGTACGGGTCCACGTGATGGGTGAGAGTTGGAAGAAGTCCAGCTACAGCAACGGCACCGGTGGCAACTGCGTGGAGGCGCGGGCCGACACGGCCGCGTCCCGCGTGCACCTGCGTGACACGCAGAACCGCGAACTCGGCCACCTGTCGGTGCCCGTTCGCGAGTGGGACGCCCTGCGTCTCGCGCTCCGCGGCCAGTAGCCCCCGCGCACAGTTCCGCCCCCTGCCAGGGCTGTTGGCAGGGGGCGGTCGTGTTCTGCCTGACCAGGATACCCGCAGGTCACCGCCTGCGCCGGTGACCAAAGTCCCCTCGCGGAGCGTCAGAGGACACTCGCGTCCCGTACTCGCCCACGGCCAAGCCGCTACGGGTCCCGCTCCCACGTCCCGACCGGCACCGGACGCCCCACGCCTGGGTCGCGTGTTCGGCGTGGAGGGGTCCGGGCCGGGAGGAACACGGATCAGCGGACACCGAGGAGGTGTTCCAGGGCGAGCTGGTCCAGGCGCTCGAAGTGGTAGCCGCGCTCGCCCACGTCGGCGAGGTCGATCTCCTCCGCCAGGACGTCCGCCAGGCTCTCCCCCTCGCCCAGCGTGGGCAGGGACAGCTCGGGTACGCGCGATGCCTCCAGCGCGGCCAGGACCTCCGGGTCGGCGCGGAACGCCGCCGCCTTCTCCTTGAGGATGAGGTAGTTGCGCATGCACGCCGAGGCCGACTCCCACACCCCGCTCATGTCCTCGGTCCGGGGCGGCTTGAAGTCGAAGTGCAAAGGCCCCTGGTATCCGGCACTCTCCAACAGGTCCACGAGGAAGAACGCCTCCTTCACGTCCCCCGCGCCGAACCTCAGGTCCTGGTCGTACTTCACGCCGCGCTGGCCGTTGAGGTCGATGTGGAACAGCTTCCCCGCCCACAGGGCCTGGGCCACGCCGTGCGCGAAGTTCAGCCCGGCCATCTGCTCGTGCCCGACCTCCGGGTTCACCCCCACCATCTCCGGGTGCGCCAGTTCGTTGATGAACGCCAGCGCGTGCCCGACCGTTGGCAGCAGCACGTCGCCGCGCGGCTCGTTGGGCTTGGGCTCGATGGCGAACCGCAGGTCGTAGCCCTGCTCGATGACGTATCCGCACAGGATGTCGAACGCCTCGCGCAGCCGGTCCAGGGCGGCGTGGTCGTTCTTGCCCGCCTCCGACTCGGCGCCGTCCTGGCCGCCCCAGCACACGTAGGTCCGCGCACCGAGCGACACCGCCAGGTCGATGTTGCGGATGACCTTGCGGATGGCGTACCGGCGCACGTCACGGCTGTTGGAGGTGAACCCGCCGTCCCGGAACACCGGGTGCGTGAACAGGTTCGTGGTCACCATGGGCACGGCCAGCCCGGTCTCGTCCAGGGCCGCACGGAAGCGCTTGAGGATCGCCTCCCGGTCGGAGCCCGAGCTCCCCGGGGGGATGAGGTCGTCGTCGTGGAACGTGATCCCGTGGGCGCCGAGTCCGGCGAGGGCGCGTACCGCCTCGGCCCCGTCGAGGGGCGGGCGCACGGCGTCGCCGAAGGTGTTGACCCCGCGCCAGCCCACCGTCCACAGGCCGAAGGTGAACCTGTCCGCGGGCACGGGCTGGTAGTCGCTCATGTCGTGTCTCCTGGGGTTAGGGGCCTCCGATTAGTTTGTCTAGACCGACAACTAATTGTCAACGGTGTGTCGGGCAGGTGTCGGGACAGGTGGGGGAGGGGCGCCGGCCCCGCCCGGGGCCTCGGCGTCGTGCCGTCCCGGGGACGGCGCGACGCCCCCGCCCGGGCGGGGGCGCACCGCACCGGGCCCGCCGCGGTCGGGTCAACCGGTGACCGGGTGCCCGCGCAGGACCGCGACCCCGCCTCCCGGCAGGGTCAACCCCTTGGCCGACGCACCCGACAGCAGGTCCACGGCGTCCGGCCCCAACCCCCACCGGGCCGGATCGATGTGGCGGGCCCGGTCGTCGTGGTTGGTCACGAACAGCCACGCACCGTCCGAGCCCACCCGGCGCACCACGTCCAGCCCCTCCTCCGGGAACGGCCCCGACCCCGCGGCCTCCGAGATCACCCGGCCCAGCCCCCGGTCCGACAGCCGAGCCGACACGTACCAGGCCTCACCCGCCCCGTACCGCCGCCGCGTCACCGCCGGAAACCCGTCCAGCGCGCCGCCCGCGTAGCGCGACACGGCCTCGGCCCCGGCCAGGTGGACGTGCTCGCTCCACGTCGTCACCTCCTCCCGGACCATCCCCAGGTCCATGCCGACCGACTCCCCGGGGAACAGCGGGTACATCTCCTCCACCCGCACCCCCAGCAGGTCCCGCAGCGCCCCCGGGTACCCGCCGGTCCGCACCGTCCCGGTCCGGTCGGCGAGCCCGCTCAGGTAGGTCACCACCAGGGTTCCGCCGTCCTCGGTGTACCGGGCCAACCGCTCGGCCGCCGCGTCCGACAGCAGGTACAGGGCGGGCACCACCAGCAGCGGAACCCGTGGCAGGTCCCGGTCCGGGCGCACGAAGTCCACCGTGCGACCCGACCGCCACAGCACCCGGTGCACCTGCCGCACCGACTCCAGGTAGTCCACGCTCCGGGCGGGCAGCGACGGACTCCCCAGCGCCCACCAGCACTCCGGGTCCCAGGTGACGGCGGCGTCCGCGACCACCTCCGCGTCGCGAACCTCCGCCACACGGGGTAGCAGGCTCCCCAGCTCGCACATCTCACGGAAGATCCGCGAGTCGGGACCGGCGTGCGGCACCATCCCCGAGTGCCACTGCTCCGCGCCGCCCCTGGACGCCCGCCACTGGAAGAACATCGCCCCCTGCGACCCCCGCGCCACGTGCGCCAGACTGTGCCGCACGGTCTCCCCGGGATTCTTCGGACGGGTGAGTTCACCCGTGTACGTCACGCCCGCCGCCTGCTCCATCAGCAGCCACGGCCGCCCCTTGCCCGGCACCCGGTCCGCCCACGAACGTGCCAGGTCGGCCGCGAACGCGGTCTGTTCCGCGCCGCCGGGCCCCGTCAGGTTCGGGTAGTCGTCCACGGCCACCAGGTCCAGGTGCTCCGCCCACCGCCACGGATCCACCGGCACCCAGTCGCCGAACGCCAGGTTCGTGGTCACCGGTACGTCCGGGCGCACCTCGTGCAGCACGTCGCGCTGGTCCAGGAAGTGGTCGAGCATCTCGTCGGACAGGAACCGGCGGAAGTCCAGCACGTGCGCCGGGTTCGGCAGGTACTGGGTGGCGCGCGGGGGCAGGATCTGTTCCCACTCCGAGTAGTGCTGGCTCCAGAACGACGTCGTCCACGCCTCGTTGAGCCGTCCCAGGTCGTCGTGGTGCCTGCGCAGCCAGTCGCGGAACGCCCGCGCGGTGTGGTCCGAGTGCGACCACGATCCGTACTCGTTGTGGACGTGCCACATCCGCAGCGCCGGGTGGTGCGCGTACCTCTCCGCCAGGGCGCGGGCGATCCGGGCCGAGGCCTCCCGGTAGGCCGGGGCGCACACGTCGTAGGTGTCGCGGCTGCCGTGCGTGAGCCGGGTGCCGTCCGCGGTCACCGGCATCGCGTCGGGGTACGCGAGGGTGAACCACGGCGGAGGCGACGCGGTCGGGGTGGCCAGTGCGACGCCGATCCCGGCCGCACCGAGCCGGTCCATGGTCCTGTCCAGCCACTCGAACCGGTACTCGCCCTCGCGGGGTTCGAGGAGGCCCCAGGAGAACACGCCCACCGTCACCAGGTTGACCCCGGCACGCAGCATCAGGTCGACGTCCTCCTCCTGGACCTTCTCCGGCCACTGCTCCGGGTTGTAGTCACCGCCGAACCACAGCGAGGGCGATGGTGGGACGGACGCGGGCGAGGGGGCGCGGGAGGCGGCGGGCGACGTGGCGGACGGCGGCGTCGCAGGTGTCACCGGAGGTGTGGAGGGGGGCGCCGCCGGTGGCTTCGCGGCGGACGCGGTGCGGCCCGGGGGAGACGGCGGCGAGGAGGGCATGGAGGACTCCTTCTAGGGTTGGCGCGGGCCGATTCGGTGCGTGAGCCAACAAAGTATGGCGAGACCGCACCCCGGCGACACCCCCACGCGAGGAGCCCGCATGTTCGCAGCCCGCCACGTCCGCACCCGCCACCCGGTCACGGACTGGGAGGACGCGCTGGTCACCGGCAGCGGGCGCCTGGGCGCGCTCGTGCACTCGACCGCCGACCGCATCCGCGTCACCCTCGGCCACGAGAGGCTGTTCCTGCCGGTCACGGAGGCCCTGCCCGCCCCGGAGACCTCCCGCGTCCTGCCCGAGGTCCGGCGGCTCCTGCTCCGGGGGCACTCGCGCGCCGCCGCCGAGCTCATCGCCGGGACGGCGGCCGAGGACCACCCCGGGTACGCGCAGACCCGGTGGATCGACCCGCTGGTGGGAGCGGCCGTACTGTCGTTCGCCCCGCTCCGCCCCCGCCGGGGCACGGTGGAACGCCGGTGCGACCTGGACACGGGCGTGGTCACCGAGGACCTGCCGGGCGGTGTGGCGCACCGCGTCCTCGCCTCCCGTCCCGACGACGCCGTGGCCGTCGAGATCACCGCGGACGGGGACGGGCGCGGCGTCGGCGGCAGTACCGGTGAGGGCGGTGGTGGCCTGGACGGGCTGCTGCGTCTCACCCTCCTGGAGGAGAGCCCGCCGGTCCCCCTGTCGGTGGAGGCCGAGACCGCGCCGGGGCTCATGGCGCTGCGCGTCACCTTCCCCGAACGCCCGCCCGGAACCCTGCCGGGGTACACGGTGACCTGCCACGTCAGCGCCGAGGGCGGAAGCGTCCGCGTCGCGGCGGACGGACTGGAGCTGCGGGGCCTCACCCGGCTCCGCCTCCTCGCACGCGTCCACGTGTCCGCGTCCCGTGCTGCCTCCGTCTCCGAACCCCCCGCCCGCACCGCGGGCCCCGCCTCCGCCGCTCCCGCCCCGGTCGTGGACTTCGACGGGATGCTCGCCCGCCACCGGGACGTGCACGGCGAGCTGATGGCCAGGTTCCGGCTCCGGCTCGGGGGACCCGTTTCCCCGGCCGCCTCCACCGCCCCGGGTGCCCCGGGGAGCAACGACCCCGCCCCGCTCGGCGAGTACCTGCTGTCGGCCGGGCCCACCCCCGACCTGGTCACCCGGCTGGTCGACGCCGGCCGGTACGCCGTCATCTCCAGCTGCGGCGACCTCCCGCCCACCCTCCAAGGGGTGTGGAGCGGCACCTACGACCCGCCCTGGCGATCGGGGTACACCTTCGACGGCAACCTCCCCTCCGCCGTCGCCGCCCTCCACACCACCGGCACACCGGAACTGATGACCGGCCTGTTCGACCTCCTCGACGGCATGGCGGGCGACCTCGCGGAGAACGCCCGCCGCCTCCACGGCTGCCGGGGCGTGCTGCTGCCCGCGCACGCCTCCACCTCCGGACGGCACAACCACTTCGGCCCCGAGTGGTGCCTCACCTGCTGGACCGCGGGCGCCGCGTGGATGTCCCGCCTCTACTGGGACCACTACTCCCACACCCGCGACCGCGCCTTCCTGCGCGACCGGGCCCTGCCCTTCCTCGTCGCCGCAGGGGAGTTCTACGAGGACTTCCTCACCGCCGACGGCTTCGTCCCCTCCTACTCCCCGGAGAACACCCCCGGCGACGGTGACGGGCAGGCCGCCGCCAACGCCACCATGGACGTCGCCGCCGTCCGCGACCTGGTCCGCAACCTCGTCCGGTCCCACCACGCCCTCGGCGTTCCCGGAGCCCGCCGCTGGGTGGAACTCGGGGCCCGCCTCCCCGGCTACCGGGTCGCCAGGGGCGGCGAACTCGCCGAGTGGGCCGGACCGGCCGGCCCCGTCGAGCAGACCGAGAACCACGCCCACCGCCACGCCTCCCACCTCTACCCCCTCTGGTACGAGGCCGATCCCGCGTTCTCCTCACCCCGTCTGCGCACGGCGGCGGTCCGCGCGGTCCGCGCCCGGCTCGGGTGGTGGCGCGGCCAGGAGTCCGACGAGATGGCCTTCGGCCTGGCCCAGTTGGGACTGGCCGCGGCCGGCCTCGGGCTGGCCGAGGAGGCGCACGAGGCCCTCGGGCTGCTCGCCACCCGCTACTGGCGGCCCACACTGGTGCCCACCCACAACCGGGGGTCCCTGTTCAACGTGGACATCGGCGGCGGCTTCCCGGCGGTCGTCGCGGCGATGCTCGCCCGGTCCGGCGAAGGCCGTCTGGACCTGCTGCCCGCCCTGCCCGGTGAGTGGCGCTCCGGGCGGGTCGACGGGTTGCGGGCGCGCGGCGGAATCATCGTCGACTCCCTCGCCTGGGAGGACGGCGAGGCACACGCCGCACTGCGCTCGGTGGAACCCCGCACCACCGTGGTCGGCTTCCCCGACGGAACCCGGCGCACGGTCAGCCTCGGACCGGACCGGGTGGCCGGGGTCGCCTTCCGGACGGGGAGCGCCCGCGACCCCGCAGCCCCCTTCCCGGGCTGACCCGGGCCCTCCCGCCGCGGGGTGTCGGGGCGGCCCGGGGAGGCGGTGTACCGGACGGAGCCGCCGGCTCAGCCCGCGTCGGGGTCGGCGAACCTGTCGCGGACGTCCGCGAGGACGCGGCGCTGCGCCTCGTTCAGGAGGTCGTGCCAGTGGTCCTCGAACAGGAAGGTCGCGGTGCCGAGGTCGAGCGGGGGCTCCGTCGCCGCGAGCCGGCGGACGAGGGGGGTCATCGCCGCGACGACCTCCTCGGCGAGGGCGTCGGTCTCCTCGTGGCCGCTGTCGGGGAGGAGCCGGTCGAAGCGCTCGGTGAGCGACGAGACGGAGCGGCGCAGCTCCGGTGTGCTGCTCTCCTCGTAGACCCGGGTGACGCCCGCCAGGCCCGCTTCGCCGATGACGTGGGCGAGGAGGATCGACTGCTCGTGCTCGATCCTCCGGATGGCGGGGAACCTGTCCGCCGTCCCCGAGGCTCTGATGAACCGCGCGAGCGCGGGGGAGAGGTCGGGGGCGGCCTGCTCCGCCCGGAGTTCGGCGATCATCCGGCGCCGTCCGGCGATGCGGTCCATCTCGGCGGCGAGCTCGTCGTCGAGCTCGGAGAGGACCGCGCCGGCGTCACCGCCGTCACGGAGCAGTCCGGGCATCCGCTCCAGGGCGATCCCGAGGGCGGCGAGCCGCCTGATCCGGAGCACCCGGACCAGGTGGTGGACGTCGTAGCGCCGGTAGCCGTTGGCCTCCCGGGGAGGTTCGTCGAGGAGGCCGATGTGGTGGTAGTGCCGGAGGGCGCGGACGGTCACCCCGGCGAGCGACGCGAGTTCACCGCTGTTCACAGCTGCTGTCTCTTCCGGCCGGTTCCAGGACGCGCACCGCACGGACACGGGGGACGGTGAGGGCGGCGGTCACACCACGACACTACCTCCGGGCGGAATCCGGGGGGACGCCGCCGGGGCGCCCCGGCCCGCTTGACCCCGACGCGGCGTCAGGCTTTTCCATGGAGGCATGCACCCCACCCGATCCCGAGGAGGGACCTCCGTGTCCACACCGCTGTCCGAACGCTACGCCGTCGCCGAGGGACTGCTGCCCGACGTCTGGAGCTCGCTGGTCACGGGGGGCCGGGTGGTCCCGCGGTGGATCGGCGGCGGCCCCGACTTCTGGTGCGCCCTGGACTCGGGGGCGGGCTCGCGGTACGTCCGCGTCGACGGCCTGACCGGCCGGGTCTTCCCGGCCTTCGACCACGACGCGGTCGCCGCCGGCCTGTCGGAGGCGCTCGCGACCCCGCTGGAGCCCGGTGGCCTGCCGGTCTCCGACCTGGTCTTCGGGGCGGACGGGGTCCGCATCTGCGCCGGGCCGGTCGAGCTCGCCTACGACGGGGCCACCGCGACCTGCACCGCGATCGCCGGGGAGGGGGCGGCGATGGACGAGTCGCCCTCCCCCGACGGAAAGCTCATCGCGTTCGTGCGCGACCACGACCTGTGGCTGCGGGAGCGGAACACCGGAGAGGAGCGCAGGCTCACCACCGACGGCGGGCCCGACCACTCCTACGCCACACCGCCCGACATCACCGCGTTCCGGCACGTGCTCGAACCGCTCGGCATCCGCACCCCGCCGCTGCTGGCCTGGTCCGCGGACTCCACCCGCATCGCCACGCACCGGATCGACCAGCGCCGGGTGGAGCGGATGCACCTGACACAGGCACGCCCTCCCGGCGGCGGCCGGCCCGTGCTGCACTCCTACCGCTACGCCATGGTCGGTGACGAGCACGTCCCGACCGCCCTGATGGTGGCGGTCGACGTCGCCGCAGGCACCCTCACCACCGCCGACTGCGGTCCGCAGGTGGCCGGGTACCTCTCCGAGTTCCAGTCCGGCCACGCCTGGTGGGGCCACCGGGACGAGGAATTGTTCTGGACCACCGGAGACCGCGGGAACCGGGCCCTCACCCTGTGGGCGATGGACCCCGGAACCGGCCGCACCCGCACCGTCCACCGGGAGGAGGGCGAATCGCCGGTCCAGTCGCACCCCGTCTTCGGAACCCGCCCCAACATCCGCGTCCTGCCCAACGGAGACGTCGTCCGGTGGTCCGACCGCTCCGGCTGGGGGCACCTCCACCTCGTCGGCGCCGACGGCTCCGACCGTGCGCTGACCTCGGGGGAGTGGCTCGTGGTCGACCTCGTCTCCGCCGACCCGGAGTACGCCTACTTCACCGCGACGGGCCGTGACGCCGCGGCCGATCCCTATGCCCGCGCCTTCTGCCGTGTGGACCTGGCCACCGGCCGCGTGGACACCCTCCTGGAGGACGGCCGCGACCACGAGGTCACGGCCTCCCCCGACGGCAGGTGCTTCGTCGACGTCGTCTCCTGGATCGACGAGCCCGCCCGCACCCTGCTCCTGGACCGCGACGGGAACACCACCGCGACACTGGACACCGCCGACGCCTCCGCCCTGGTCGAGGCCGGGTTCGAGCCTCCCGAGCGGTTCACCGTGAAGGCCGCGGACGGGGTGACCGACCTCTGGGGCCTGCTCTACCGGCCCCACGGCCTCGACCCGGACCGCAAGTACCCGGTCCTCGACGAGACCTACCCCGGCCCCCAGACCAGCGTGGTCAGCGTCCGCTACCCCCGCTCCTGCGGCCCCGCCCACGACCACGCGGTGTCCATGGCGGCACTGGGGTTCGCCGTGGTCGTCGTCGACACCCGCGGCACCCCCCGCAGGAGCAAGGCGTTCCAGACGGCGACCCGCGGGGAGGGCGACACGGTCGGCCTCGACGACCACGTCGCCGTGATCACCCAGCTCGGGCAGCTCCACCCCTGGATGGACCTCGACCGGGTCGGCATCTACGGCCACTCGGGCGGGGGATACGAGTCGGCCAGGGCCCTGATGCTGCACCCGGAGTTCTTCAAGGCGGCGGTCTCCAGCGCCGGCGGCCACGACGCCCTCGTCTACCACGCGGCCTGGGGGGAGACCTACGTGGCCGACCCCGGCGACGACCTGTACGCCGCGCACGCCACCGAGGCCCACGCGGGCAACCTCGTCGGCAAGCTGCTGCTCGTCCACGGCGAGCTCGACGACAACGTCACGCCCCACGTCACGATGCGCCTCGTCGACGCGCTCATCGACGCGGACAGGGACTTCGACCTGCTGATCGTCCCCAACGCCGACCACTCGCTGCTGGCGAGGCAGCGCTACTGGTGGCGGCGGCGCTGGGACTACTTCGTCCGGCACCTCATGGGGGAGACCCCACCGGAGTACGCGCTCACCCCGAGGCCCGTCGACGCCGCGACGGTGGCGGACATGGCGTAGCGGGACGGTTCCGCCCGCCGCGTGGGAGGCCCGCCCCGGCACGGCGGAGGAGCCGCCGCCGGGAGCGGGGCCCTCCGGCGCGGTCGGCGGCCGGTCGGAGGGCGGGGCCCGCGGGCCCTCCGACCGCGTGTGCGCAGGACCGGCGGGGCGGGAGGGGAAGAGCGCGAAGGTGGCGCCGCGCCACAGTCGAAGCGCTTCGAAATTAGTGTCCCAATACCCCTTGCCGCCACTTAGTCGCCTCATCAGACTAATCATGAATTCGCGCCTGCCCCCGGGTTCCGGATTTACCGGCGGCGGACGTGTCCCCCACCGAGGAGCCCGCCCATGCCTCCGCACCCGCCCGGCCCCGCCGGATCCCCCGAACCCCCCGAACTCTCCGAACTCTCCGCCCGGTCACGGCGGTTCCTGGCCGCCACCGCCGCGACGGTGTTCGCCGCGACGGCCGTCGCTGCCGCCGGGACCACCGCCGACGCCGCCCCCGCCGAACCGTCCCCCGCACCGGACGCGTACACGTGGGACAACGCCCAGATCGCCGGCGGCGGGTTCGTGCCCGGCATCGTCTTCAGCGAGACCGAACCCGGCCTGGCCTACGCCCGCACCGACATCGGCGGCGCCTACCGCTGGGACACCGCCACCGAGCGCTGGGACCCCCTGCTCGACTGGGTGGGCTGGGACGACTGGGGCTGGACGGGTGTGGTGAGCATCGCCACCGACCCGGTCGACCCCGACCGCGTCTACGCCGCCGCGGGCACCTACACCAACGACTGGGACCCGAACAACGGGGCCATCCTGCGCTCCGACGACCGGGGTGAGACCTGGGAGGCCACCGAGCTGCCGTTCAAGCTCGGCGGCAACATGCCCGGACGCGGCCTGGGTGAACGCCTCGCCGTGGACCCCAACGACAACAGCATCGTGTACTTCGGGGCGCGGGGCGGCCACGGGCTGTAGCGCAGCACCGACTCCGGTGAGACCTGGGCCGAGGTGGAGGAGTTCCCCAACCCCGGCGACTACGTCCAGGACCCCGGCGACGACACGGGGATGATGAGCGACATCACCGGCGTCACCTGGGTGGCCCTCGACCCCTCCAGCGGCACCCCCGGCGAACCCACCCAGGACGTCTACGCGGGCGTCGGCGACCTCGACGACCCCCTCTACAGGAGCCAGGACGGCGGTCTGACCTGGGAACCCGTTCCCGGGGCGCCCACCGGGTTCCTGCCCGCGCACGCGGTCGTGGACCACGAGGGCGGCCAGCTCTACCTCGCCACCACCAGCACCCCCGGCCCCTACGACGGCGACTCCGGCGACGTGTGGCGGCTCGACACCGCCAGCGGCGAGTGGACGCGCATCAGTCCCGTGCCCTCCGACTCCGCGGACAACTACTTCGGCTACGGCGGACTCACCCTCGACCGCCAGGACCCGGACACGCTGATGGTCGCCACCCAGATCTCCTGGTGGCCGGACATCCAGATCTACCGCAGCACCGACCGGGGCCAGACCTGGACGCAGGCCTGGGAGTACAGCTCCTACCCCGAGCGCGAGACCCGCTACGACATGGACATCTCCACGGCGCCCTGGCTCGACTGGGGCGGCACCGGCACACCCCCCGAGACCCAGCCCAAGCTCGGCTGGATGACCCAGGCCATGGCCATCGACCCGTTCGACTCCGACAGGTTCATGTACGGCACCGGCGCCACCGTCTACGGCAGCGACAACCTCACCAACTGGGACACCGACACCACCTTCGACATCGGGGTGAGGGCCCACGGCATCGAGGAGACCGCCGTCAACGACCTGATCAGCCCGCCCGAGGGCGCGCCCCTCCACTCGGCGATGCTCGACCTCGGCGGCTTCACCCACGAGGACCTGGACACCGTCCCCGACCGCATGTTCCACGAGCCCCACTGGGGGGCCGGGACCAGCCTCGACTTCGCCGAGCTGGCGCCCGCCACCCTCGCGCGGGTCGGCGGGGGAGCGGACGACGCCGCCATCGGGCTGTCCACCAACGGCGGTGACAGCTGGTGGGCCGGGCAGGAACCCGCCGGGGTGACCGGCGGCGGCACCGTCGCGGTCGGCGCCGACGGCGCCGCGATCGTGTGGAGCCCGGACGGCACAGGGGTGCACGTGTCCACCACCACCGGGTCGTCGTGGACGGCGTCCACCGGGGTCCCCCAGGGGGCCAGGGTCGAGGCCGACAGGGTGGACCCGGACGTCTTCTACGCCGTCTCGGGAGGGACCTTCTACACCAGCACGGACGGCGGGGCCGGCTTCACGGCGGGCTTCGACGGTCTGCCCGCCGAGGGCAACATCCGCTTCGGCGCGGTACCCGGCCACACCGGGGACGTGTGGGTCGCCGGGGGAACCGGGGACGACTACGGGATGTGGCGCACCACCGACGCGGGCGCGTCCTTCGAGCGCGTCGAGGCGGTGGACGAGGGCGACGCGGTCGGCTTCGGCGCCCCCGCGCCGGGCTCCGACTACCCGGCGGTCTACACCAGTTCGCGGATCGACGGTGTGCGGGGGATCTTCCGCTCCGACGACGCGGGCGGGTCCTGGGTCCGGATCAACGACGACCAGCACCAGTGGGGCTGGACCGGCGCCGTGGTGACCGGTGACCCGAACGTCTACGGCCGGGTCTACATCGGCACCAACGGTCGGGGCATCGTCTACGGGGATCCGGCCTAGGAGGGGGACGCGGGGGCCGGGGAACGCGTTCCGGCACCCGCTCCCGGCGGCCCGCCCGGCCCGCCCGGTCCGGGCGGGCCGCCGGTCCCGCCTATCCCTTGACCGCGCCGATGATGACGCCCTTCGTGAAGTGCTTCTGCACCAGGGGGTAGATGAAGGTGACCGGCACCAGGGCCACCACGACGATGGCCATCTGGATGGCCAGGTTGGGCGCCGACGCCGTCCCCTGGGCCGCGTCGCCGATCACCGAACTCGAACTGAGCTGCTGCCCCTGCTGGACGTACTGCCGCAGCACCAGCTGCAACGGCCACTTGGCGTTGTCGTTGATGTAGAGGATCGCGTTGAAGAAGGCGTTCCAGTAGCCCACCGCGTAGAACAGCCCGACGACCGCGGTGACCCCCTTCGACATCGGCAGGACCAGCCGGGTCAGGATGGTCCACTCGTTGGCGCCGTCCACCCGGGCGCTGTCGGCGATCTCCCCCGGCAGGTTCATGAAGAACGCCCGCATCACCACCAGGTTGAACGCGTTGACCGCCGTCGGCAGGATCAGCGACCAGTAGCTGTCGATCAGGCCCAGGTCGCTGACCAGCAGGTACAGCGGAATCATGCCGGGTGCGAACAGGAACGTCAGCAGGACCGCGAACAGCAGCGGCCGGTGCCACAACGAACCCGGCTGGGACAGTCCGTACGCGGCCAGGACCGTGGCGGCCAGGCTGACGGCCGTGCCGACCGCCGTCACCCCCAGGCTGACCAGCACGGCCCGGGTCACCACGCCGCCGCCGAACAGGTCGGCGTAGGCCTGGAGGGAGAAGCCCTGCGGCACCAGGACGAGGCCGCCCGCGCTGTTGACCGCGGAGGCGGGGGACACGCTGGTCAGGATCACGACGTAGAGGGGGAGGACGATGACGGCCGCGATCGCCGCCAGCATGGTGTTCTTCGCTGTGCGGACGGGGAGGCTCGGGCGTTCCGCCCACACGGGGCGGTCCTTGAACAGTGTGCTCATGCGCGTCGGTAGATTCCGTTTTCGCCCATCTTGTGGGCCAGCTTGTTGGCCAGCAGGATCAGGACCAGGCCGACGACGCCCTTCACCAGGCCCGCGACCGCTCCCGCACCGAAGTTCCCCGTGACCAGGGTCTGGTGGTAGATGAAGGTGTCCAGTACCTCGGAGACCTGGGCTCCGAAGGCGTCCCGTTGCAGGTAGAACTGCTCGAACCCGACGTTGAGGATGTCGCCGATCTTCAGGATCAGCAGCAGGACGATGACGGGCCGCAGGCCGGGCAGGGTGATGTGCCACATGCGCTGCCAGCGGTTGGCGCCGTCCACGGCCGCCGACTCGTAGAGGTTCTGGTTGATGGCCGCCAGCGCGGCGAGGAAGATGATCGTCCCCCACCCGGCGTCCTTCCAGATCATCTGGGAGGTGACCACGAACAGGAACGCGTCGGGGTTGCTCATGATCTCCAGCGGCGCGTACCCGTTCTGCCGCAACATCTGGGAGAACAGCCCGGCCCCGCCCAGGATCTGCTGGAACAGGGTGACGACCAGGACCCAGGAGAAGAAGTGCGGCATGTAGACGATGCTCTGGAGGAGCAGCCGCAGCCTCGGGGTCATGACGCTGTCCAGCAGGATCGCCAGGGCGATCGGGACCGGGAAGAAGAACACCAGTTGGACGGCGGCGATGACCAGGGTGTTGCCCGCCGCGCTCCAGAAACGCTGGTCGGTGAACAACCGCTCGAACTGGGCGAAACCCACCCAGGGGCTGCCCAGGACCCCGTCCCAGGGGTTGTACTCCTGGAAGGCGATGACGTTGCCGAGGGTCGGCGCGTAGTGGAAGACCGCCAGCAGGCCGAGCGCCGGGGCCGTCATCAGCAGCAGTTGCCAGTCCCGGCGCAGCCGGGAGCGCAGCGGGGCGCGGGACGGGCGCCGGACGTCGGGGACGGTCCGTGGCCGGGCCCGGCCCCCGCGTCTGCGGGACGCGGGGGCCGGGCGCGGTGCGTGCGGGATCCGGCCCGCGCCGAGCCCGGCCCCGGACCCTTGCGGGGGTCCGGAACCGGAGGCGCCGCCGACGGGTGCGTCGGTCCGCTCAGTCACGGCCGTGCTCCTGGAGGACCTCCATGTAGAACTCCCGGCCCTCGTCGCCGCCGTCGCGCCGCCAGTCCGCGAGGGCCTGGTCCAGTTGGCCGAGCTCCTCGCGCCCGCGGATGATGTCCTCGACCCTGTCGGTCATGGGTGTCTCCGCGCCGGAGAAGCGCTCGGGGCGCTGGATACGGATGCCCGCGAACGGGTCGTCCTCGCTGAACTGGGTGGCGTGGTTGAACCAGGTCGTCTTCCACTCGACGAAGTCCGGGTACTGGCTCTCGGTGATCGCCTGGGGGCGCCCGCTCAGGAAGTAGTAGCCGTCGTTGACCTCGCTGTTGCCCAGGTCGGTCAGCTGGGGCGCGCCCTGGTCGGAGCGCTCGTGGTGGACCCCCTCCTCGCCGTACCGGTAGTCCATGTACTCCCGGGTGCCGAACGGCGCCGCGCAGAAGTCGAGGACGCCGAGGATCTCCTCCACCTGCTCGGGCTCCATCCCCTTGCGCACGAACACGGACTGCGCGGAGGGGTCCCCGCTGTGCATGACGGGGTCCCGTCCGGAGTCGCCGAACACCGGCATCAGGTCCAGGCGGAAGTCGGGGTTGTCGCCGAGCATCGCCGCGTACGCCTCATGCCAGGCGCCGATGCCGTCCTGGTTGAAGACGATCTGGCCGGAGTTGAGCAGCTCCTTGGAGTTGTCCGCCTTGGCGACGACGTCGGGGTGGACGAGCCCGGCGTCGAACAGCCTGCGCATGTACTCGACGCTCGCCCGCCACTCCTCCGTCTCGAACATGTGGGTGAGCTCGCCGTTCTGGTAGCGCCACTGCTTGGGGGCGCCGAACACCTGGCGGATGCTGAGGTTGAAGTCGCCGAACGCCCACCGGTTGCCGTCCGGGTCGTTGATCTCCTCGCCGATCGCGAACAGGTCGTCCGGGCTGGTGGGCGGCTCCAGGCCGTACTCCTCCAGGAGGTCGCGCCGGTACAGGACCCAGTTGCTGAACGGTTCGGACGGCCAGGGCACGCCCTGGAGCTGCCCGTTGAAGACGTTCCAGCGCCAGGCGTCACTGTCCAGGTTGGCCAGCAGGGGGTAGGCGGCGGCCGCGTCGCCGGCCAGGTGCGGGGTCAGGTCCTCGAAGAGTTCGCCCACGGCCCGGTTGAACTGGGGGATCAGGTTGATGACCCAGTCGGGGAACATCGTGATGTCGGCGACGTCGCGCCCGGCGATCACCGCGTTCATCTTGTCGATGATCGTGTTGCCGTCCTGGAAGTTGAACCTGACCGTGGAGCCCAGCCGCTCGTTGACGTAGTCGAAGAACGAGTTGTTGCCCAGACCCGGCGGGATCGGGCCCCACATGGGGGTCATCGCCGTGTACTCGCCGCCGCGTCCCCGCGGCTCGGACACCGCTTGGAGGAACGTGTCGGGGTAGGACGTGAACCCGGAGGGCGCGCCGTGCAGCCCCTCGATGTCGGGGGTGACGCCCTCGAAGGGGACGTACGTGGGGATCAGGTCGTCCAGCGAGGTGGCGGCGGAGGCGGAGCCGCCGCCACCGCTGCCCGGGTCCGACGAGCAGCCGGAGAGCGCGCCCGCCGAGAGGGCGGCGGCGGTGGAGGCTCCCATCAGGCCGAGGAAGCGCCGACGGCCGGGCATGGGTAGCAGGGGGGTGGGGGGCATAGCGTCGTTCCTTCGGTCGAACAGGCCGAAGCCCGGGGGGGTAGGAAACGAAGGGCCATTTTGCTATGAATTAGTTGGCCGTTTAGACAAACAAATTACTGCACTGTGATGTAGCACACAAGGTCCCTTCGATGTCGGAGTCGAAGCGGTTCGATTTCGAGGGGCATTGGCCCCGCCCACGAGAGACGGAACCCCCATGACCACGCACGCGACCGCCCCGCCCCACCGGGACCCGGGCCTCCCCGACGAACGCCGCCTGGACGACCTGCTCGGCCGCCTCACCACCGACGAGAAGATCGGGCTCCTGCACCAGCACCAGGCACCCGTCGAACGCGTCGGACTCGGCCCCTTCCGCACCGGTACCGAGGCGCTGCACGGACTGGCCTGGCTCGGCCGGGCCACCGTCTACCCGCAGGCCGTCGGCCTCGCCAGCACCTGGGACCCCGAACTGCTCCGCCGTGTGGGCGAGGCGACCGCCGACGCGGTCCTCGCGAGCCTGGACCGGGGAGCCGGACGCAACGTCTGGGCCCCCGTGGTCAACCCGCTGCGCGACCCCCGCTGGGGGCGCAACGAGGAGGGGTACTCCGAGGACCCGTGGCTGACGGGCCTCCTCGCGACGGCCCACGCGCGCGGCCTCGCCGGGAACGGCGCCCGGCTGCGCACCGCTCCGACCCTCAAGCACTTCCTCGGCTACAACAACGAGAAGGACCGCTGCGTCACCTCCAGCGACCTGCCGCCCAGGGTCCTGCACGAGTACGAGCTGCCCGCCTACCTGCCCGCGCTCGCGGACGGGGCGGCCGTCGCCGTCATGCCCTCCTACAACCTGGTCAACGGGCGCCCCGCGCACCTGAGCCCGCTCATCGGCGAAGTCCTGCGCACGGCCGCCCCCGACCACCTGATGGTGGTCAGCGACGCCTACGCACCCGCCAACCTGGCCGAGCTCCAGAACTTCCACCCCGACCCGCCCACCGCCTACGCGCACGCCGTCCGCGCCGGGGTCGACAGCCTCACCCAGGACGACGACCGCCCCGAAGCCCCCCTCGGGCACCTCCGGGAGGCGCTGCGGCGGGGCCTGCTCACCGAGGCCGACATCGACCGGGCCGCACGCCGCGTGCTGTCCGTCCGCCTGAGGCTCGGCGAGTTCGACCCCGTGCCCGTGGAGGGGCGCGACACCGGCGGCACCCCGGCACCGGCAACCCGGGCAACCGGGACAGGTGCGCCGGGAACCCTCGGCGGGGCCGACCCCGCCGGCGCGTACGCCGACGACACCCCCGGGCACCGGGCGCTCGCCCGGGAAGCAGCCACCCGCTCACTCGTCCTGCTCCGCAACGACGGGCTGCTGCCGCTGCGCGACGTGCGCCGGGTCGCCGTCATCGGCCAGCTAGGCGACACCGTGATGGAGGACTGGTACAGCGGCACACTGCCCTACGCCGTCACCGCTCGCGCGGGGATCGCCGGCCGCGTCGAGACCGTGTTCTGCGAGGGCGCCGACCGCGTCCGGCTGGAGGCGCACGGCCACGGGCTCGTCGTCTCCCCGTCCGGCGGGGGACCGCTGGAGACGACCGGGCACAGCCCCGGGCCCGACCAGGGGCAGGACCCCGGGGCGGGCGGCTTCGACCTCCTGGACTGGGGCGGTGGAGCCTTCGCCCTGCGCTCCGCCGGATCCGGACTCCACGTGGACGAGCAGCCCGACGGCACCCTCGCCTGCACCGCCCCCGGACCCGGAACCTGGGAGGTCCGCCAGACCTTCCGGTTCGAAAAGCGCCACGACGGCCTGGCCGGCCTCGTCCAGATCCACACCGGACGGCACGTCGCCGCCGGGCACGAGGGCGTCCTCCGGCTGACCGACGACCCCGCCTCGGCCGCCGGCTTCCGGATCACCGGACTCGGATCGGGGGCCGCGGAGGCCGCACGGGCCGCCACGACCGCCGACGTCGCCGTCGTCGTCGCGGGCGACCACCCCATGGTCAACGGACGCGAGACCGAGGACCGGACCGACCTCGACCTGCCCACCGCGCAGGAGCGGGTGCTGCGCGCCGTCCACGCGGCCAACCCGGCCACCGTCCTGGTCCTCACCAGCGGCTACCCGTTCGCCGTCACCTGGGCCGACGACCACGTCCCCGCGATCCTCTGGTCGGCCCACGGCGGCCAGGAGTACGGGAACGCCCTCGCGGACGTCCTGTTCGGGGACACCGAACCCTCCGGACGGCTCACCCAGACCTGGTACCGGTCCGCCGACGACCTCCCCGACATCCTCGACTACGACATCATCGGCGCGCGCGGCACCTACCTCTACTTCGAGGGCGACCCGCTCTACCCGTTCGGGCACGGTCTCGGCTACACGCGGGTCGAGTACGCGGCCCCCGTCGTCACCGTCGACCGCGGTCGGGTCACCGTCACGGTCATGGTGGCCAACACCGGGAGCCGCCCCGCCGACGAGGTCGTGCAGGTGTACACCCGCCAGCTGTCCTCCCGGGTGCGGACCCCGCTGCGCGCGCTGCGCGGCTTCACCCGGATCCGTGTCGAACCAGGCGGGGGCGCCGTGGCCGAGGTGTCGTTCGACGTGAAGGACCTCGCCCTGTGGGACACCACCCGCGACCGGTTCGTCGTGGAGGAGGCTCCGCGCGAGGTGCTCGTCGGCCGCTCCGCCACGGACGTGCGCGCCACCGCCGCCCTGAACGTCCCCGGGGAGGTCATCCCGCCCCGCGAGGCGTACACACCGTGGTCCGCCACGGGGTACGACCAGGCACGGGGCACCTCCCTGTGCCCGCTCACCCCCGAACACGGCGACGCCGTGCGCGCCCGGACCGACGGTGCGTGGGCGGCGTTCCACGACGTGGACCTGGGCGGAGGGGCCGCCGCCTGCCACCTGTCGGCCAACGCCGAACACGCCACCACCCTGCGCCTGCGGCTGGACGACCCCGACAACGGGCCGACCCTCGCCCTCGTCGACGTCCCGGCGGGGAAGGGCCGCTACGACTTCACCGGAGTCCGCGCACCCGTGGCCCCCGGCGGCGTACCCGTGCACGGCACCCGCGACGTCTACCTGGTGTTCGAGAGCGCGGGCACGGCGGTGGGCACCCTCGGGTTCACCCGCGACTGACCGGAGGCCGCGGCAGCGGTCCCCGCGTCCGGCGGGCTACATTTCTCCCGGGACCACCGTGCCCCGCGCGGACCTCGGCGCGGGGAGCGGCAGCAGGCCGCCGTCCAACGCGTGGATCATCGCCGCGGCCCCGCCCCGGGCCGCGGCGCTCAGCCCCAGGGCCGACAGCTCGATCCGGCAGCCGCCCGCCCCCGGCGCGAACACGTTCGCCCCGATCTCCTCCCGGCAGTTGGGCAGCAGCCACGGCCCCATCGGCACGAAGTACCCGCCCAGCACCACCACGCTCGGGTTGGTGACGTTGACGAGCGTCGCCAACCCCCGGCCCAGCCACGTGCCCGCCCGCTCCAACGCGCCCACGGCCACACCGTCACCGCTCGCGGCCCGCTCCACCGCCACCGCCACCAGCCCGGCGACGTCGCTGCCCGACAGGGCGCGGTCGGGGACCCGGTCCGGCACGGCGCCGCGCACGATCGCGCCGATCCCCGCCAGCGCCTCCAGACAGCCCCGGCGCCCGCACGCGCACTGGGGGCCGTCCGGGGCGAGCGCCAGGTGGCCCACCTCGCCGGCGAATCCGCCCGCGCCCCGCAACAGCTCGCCACCGGCCAGGATGCCGGCGCCGATGCCCACCTCGCCGGTCACGTACGCCATGTCCGGTGTGCCCGCGAAGGACCCCACCCGGTACTCCGCCGCCACGGCCAGGTTGGCGTCGTTGTCCACCTGAACGGGAACGTCCACGACCCCGGACCCGCGCAGCAGCCCCACCACCCGGTCCCGCAGGGGCACGTCACGCCAGCCGAGGTTCGGGGCGTGGGTGACGGTACCCGCAGGGGCGTCGATCAGACCGGGCACGGCCACACCGGCCCCCACCACGGCGCGCCCGCTCAGCTCAGGCGCCTCCACGGTCTCCCGCAGGGTGTCCGCGATGCGCCGTGCGCACTCCTCGGGGCCCGCCGAACGGGCGTCGAAGGGGACGTGGCGGCTCACCAGTTCGTCCCGCAGCAGGTCCACCGCGACCACCGACAGGTAGTCGACGTTGACCTCCAGGCCGACCGCCGCCACCGACGAGTCGTCCAACGCCAGCAGTACGCCCGGGCGCCCCACCCTCTTCCGCGAGGTCTCCCCGGTCTCCAGGACCAGGCCCCGCGCCATCAGGTCGGCGACCAGGCTGGACACGGTGGTCTTGTTCAGGCCCGTCGCCGACGCGACCGCCGAACGCGAACACGGGGCCAGCTCGCGAACCGTGCGCAGCACGACGCCCAGATTGGTCTCGCGGACCGTCTGGAAGCTGACCGTTCCCGAACCGACCGTCACCGGACCCCCTCGTGCTCACAGGCGCCGCGCGCCGTGCCCGGATCGTACAGGGGGCGCGGCGGGAGAGCGGAAACACGGTTGCGGAGCCCCTCGGACCTCTGCTGGACTCCCGACCATGATTCCTCCCGACGTCTTCCGTGACCAGCCCGCGCTCCACGGGACCAAGGTGCGCCTCGTCCCCCTCGACGCCAAGAGCGGTGAGGCCCTGGTCGGCCCGATCGTGGACATGGACCCGGAGGTCCGCAGATTCACCGGCACCCACCACGAGTTCACCGAGGACGCGCTGCGGCGGTGGTACGCCACCCGCCCCGACCACCACGACCGCGCCGACTGGGTGATCGTGTCCCGCGAGGACGGCGCGACCGTGGGTGACTGCGCGCTCCTCGAACTCGACCCGGCCAACGCCTGCGCCGGGTACCGGATCGCGCTCACCGACATGGCCTCCACCGGGAAGGGCTACGGGACCGAGGCCACCGACCTGGTCCTGGAGTACGCGTTCACGGTGGCCGGACTGCACCGGGTGAGCCTGGAGGTGTTCGCGTTCAACACCAACGCCCAGAAGTCCTACACCAGGTCCGGATTCGTCAGGGAGGGCGTCTGGCGCAAGTACCTGCGCTGGGACGGGGAGTGGCACGACGCCGTCCTGATGTCGGTCCTCGCGGAGGAGTACGCCGAACTACGCGCCTCCCGGGGGCGCTGAGGGGGTACGACGCGGGACCACGGGCCCCGCGTCGGACCGCGCCCGGCCCCCCGCCGCTCTCGTAGGCTCGTGTGCATGCCCGTACCTGACTTCCTTCTCGCGTTGCGCGACCACGTCGGCCACGGACTCCTCCCCCTCGTGGGGGTGACGGCTGTGGTGATCGGCGGGAACGGTGACATCCTCCTGCACAGGCGCGCCGACGACGGCCGCTGGGCCACCCCCGGCGGCATCCTCGAACCCGGTGAACAGCCCGCTCGGGCGGTGGTGCGCGAGGTCAAAGAGGAGACCGGCCTCGATGTCGAGGTCGAACGGCTGGTCAGCGTGGTCGGCCAGGAGCCCCACATCTACCCCAACGGGGACCGGGCGCAGTTCCTCGACCTGGCCTTCCGCTGTCGCGCCGTCGGCGGGGAACCCGACGCGGGCGGGGACGAGACCCTGGAGGTGCGGTGGTTCGCCCCGGACGCACTGCCCGACATGCCGCCGCGCATCCTCGACCGGATCGCGAACGCACAGGCGAACGCCCCCGCCCCGTACTTCCTTGTATAGGCCCGGGTGCCCTTCAACGCGGGAACCTTCGGTGGCTGCGGCGGGTTGGCTCGTTCCTCGCGAACCCGCCTTCGGCACCTCCAGAACCCCGCGGGCACCCGGGCTGTGCCTTCTTGGGCCTGCGGCCCGGGGTGCCTTGTAGCGCGGGAACCTTCGGCCTCTTCGCGCGCGTCCTCGTTCCTCGCGAACCCGCCTTCGACACCTCCAGAACCCCGCGGGCACCCGGGCTGTACTTCTTTGGGCCTTCGGCCCGGGGTGCCTTGTAGCGCGGGAACCTTCGGTGCCTGGGGCGCGACACGCCGTGGACGGGTCCCCAACCCGCCCGGTGCGCGCACCTAGGGTGTTCCGCGTCCAGCAGAGCCCGGCAGGGCGACCGCTTCGAGAGGCTTGACTTTCTCGAACAAGAGTTCGATAGGCTGCCCGCGTGAGTCTTCTGAACGAACACATCGACGTACGTTCCACCCAGGGCGGTACCCCCGCCCGGTTCACCTGGCGCGGCCGTACCTTCCGGGTGCGCAGGATCATCGGCGACTGGCCCGCGCGTCCCGAGGTACCCGGAGTACCCGCCACCCAGTGCCACCTGCTCCGCGTCTCGGCCGAGTCCGAGACGGGCGAGCCCAGCATCATCGACATCACCCGCGACGTCCGACAGGGGCCCGATCATCGCACGTCAGTGCACGGCGCACGGCCGCTCACCGGACTCCGCGCCGGGGCCGGGGCCGTGGGGGCGGGAC
>NZ_JBHXQY010000031.1:0-59771 GCF_042716955.1 Nocardiopsis sp. NPDC058631
GGAGGAGTCCGGCGGTGGGGACCTCGATGCCGGTGAGGACTTTGATGGCGTTGCGTGAGGAGTCGGACATGTTCGGGTCCAGCGACATACCCGTCTCCCCCTCCACCCCTCGACGCCGCCACTACCAGCGACCCCTCCACCCCCGCCAGCAAGATGGATGAAGTTAGCACCGCCCTGCCTCGACACGGAAGTGGTTGCGCTGATGTTTCTGTTCTCGTTCCTGTGTGTTGCCTTGTGTTCCCACTCGCTCTGGTATGCAGTCCGGCGCGCCCGCTCCACTTGGCGAACGGCCCTGCTCGGGACCTGTTGAGGCGTCACGGGGCGGCTCTCGGCCGCCGAGGGCAGGATCGCCAGGGCCGCCCGGGCGGAACTGCCGAGGGCCGGGGTGATCATGCTCGACGCCGGGCCGATGGCGGAGCGGATCGCGTGGTTGCTGCCCACCGGGTGCGGGCTGAACGTTTTGACCAACTCGGTTCCCGTCGCGCTGGGGCTGGCCTCGCGCCGCGACCTCTCCGTGCACCTGCTGGGAGGCCGGGCGAGCACGGGGGTCGGGACCACGCCCTCCTCCGTGCGCCTGTGGGAGCAGCTCCACGTCGACGTGGCCTTCATGGTCGCTGACGGGGTGTCCCCCGAGCGAGACCTGACCTGCGCCGACCCCGCTGAGGTGATGGCCAGGCAGGCACGGTGCGGGCCTCGGCCAGGGCCGTACTGCTGGCCGACCACACCAGGATCGGCGGCGACCGGATCGCCCGCTTCGCGCTGCTGCGCGAGATGGACTGCCTCATCACCGACACCGGGACCGACCCCGAGGACATCCGAAGGCTGCGCGGGCGCGGCCCGCGCGTGCTCGTGGTCTGACCCGCGCGGCCCCGGCCCGCGCCTGTGATGTCCGTTCAGTTGTTGTTTCGCGTGTGTTTGTCAGCGAGCTTCGGCCCCGTGCTCTCCTGGGGGTGATGTCCGGAAAGTCGATCGGATCACAGTCACAGAAGGGGCACGAGGGGTTGTTATGGCAGGCAACTTCTCTATAAGCTCACGCAAGGGCAGGTAAAAACCCAACCAATACCACTCTGTTTCGGTCGGGCCCGGGACTCCTTCCCCCGCGGCTGGCTCGCGGCGGACCGGAACCCGGTCGGAACCCTCCTCCGTTCACCACCCACCCGGTCCCGTGACCTCCCGGGCGGGGAGGACCCCCCTTGACCCTCGTCGGAAGGGAAAGGGCCCGCTCGCTCGGGCCGGTTCCGCCATGCACCATCCTCCCCTTCCATGGCAGTGGAGAACGCACCAATGACGACAGCCGCGAGAAGAAACGGCGCTGTCCGGCGAGCGGCCGCGGCCGCGGGATGCTGCGTGGCCCTCGCCCTGGCGGCGGGCTGCGCCTCCTCCGAGGACGCGGCCTCCGAGGCGGGGGCGGCACCGAGCCCCTCGACCACCCCGTCCAGTGACGAGGAGGTCGCGGCGCTCGCTGCTTACACCGGCATGTGGGACACGGTCGTGGCCGCCTCCCACGAGGGAGGCGAGGTTCCCCCCGAGCTTCAGGACTACGCCGTGGGCGGTGCCTACGCCCTCATGAGCGCGGCCCTGGAAGGGGCCGGCTCCGGTGCGCAGGTCACCGGGGAACCCGTCCTCGCCCCCGTCGCCGCGGTCGAGGGACCCGACAGCGCGACGGTCGAGGACTGCCTCGACGACTCCGGCTGGAACCTCGGCATGGGATCCTCCTCCGGGCAGGGCCCGCGCCTCGTCGAGGCCACACTCATTCACGACGGACTCGCCTGGCGCGTGTCCGACCTCAGGATCTGGGAAGCGGGATCATGCTGAGACTCGTACGACCCGCGGCCACGGCCGCAGTACTGACCTTGCTGACGGTCGGGGTCGCCACCCCGGCCCACGCCGACGACAGCTCCTTCCTCGGCCAGATCGAGTGCGGCAGCTCGGGCGGCCTCGGCTGCTCGATCCTGCTGCGCTATTGGCAGAGCCAGGCGGGCCAGCAGGGCTCCGGCGGCTCGGACGGCTCCGGCTCCCCGGGCGCCCCGGCCGGCTCCTCCGACGGCGTCGACTGGGACGCCATCGACTGGGACGCGATCGACTGGTCCCAGGTGGACTGGGACGCCATCGACTGGGATTCCATCGACTACGGGACCGAGGGGGAGGACGGCACCGACGCGGTCACCGCCCTCCAGGAGGCCATGGCCTCCTTCGAGCTGCCCCCGCCCCAGATCGAGACCTCCCCGGGCGTCGACTCCCTGGTCCTGGTCAACACCCCCGTGTGGCTGTGGGTGGAGTCCCAGGACTGGGATGTCGAAGAGGCCTCCGCCGAACTGCAGGACTCCTCCTTCAAGGTCACCGCCACCCCCCTCTCCACCGTCTGGACGCTGGGCGACGGCACGCAGATCCGCTGCGAGGGCCCCGGAACCCCCTTCGACCCGGCCGTGCACGACCCCGACTCGGCCTCCCCCGACTGCGGTCACGTCTACGCCCTGCCCTCCGACAGCCAGCCCGGCGGTGCCTACCCCGTCACCGTCCAGGTCGGCTGGGACGTGGGCTGGGAGATCACCGAGGGTGAGTTCGCCGAGAGTGCGGCGGGCGAGTTCGCCCCGCTCGCCACAACCTCGCAGGTCGAACTCCAGGTGGCCGAATCCCAGGGCCTGGTCACCGACACAGGCAACCGCTAACAGCGAAAGAAGACGACAGACGTGGTGGACACGAAGACGGCACCGGCACCCGCGGCCTCCCCGCGGCAGGGGGAGACCCCTCCGGTGCGGCTCCTGGGCAGCGGACCCCGCCGCTGGCGGTGGCTGGCCCTGGCCCTGGGCATGATGGCCGCAGGCGGCCTGAGCGGCGTTGTGGCCCTGGAGCAGATGGACGACAAACAAGGGGTGCTCGTCGCCGACGGCGACCTGCCCGCAGGCCACGTGGTGGCCGCGGAGGACCTGCGGGTCGCGCGGATCTCCGTCGCCGACGGGGTCTCCTTCGTCGGCGCCGAGCGCCTGGAGGCGACGGTCGGCCAGACCCTCACCGTGCCCGTCACGGAGGGCGGGCTCCTCCCCGAGGCCGCCCTGGGCGCCGAGGCGGCCTTCCCCGAGCCCGACCGCGCCGTGCTCGGCGTGGCACTGCGCCCCGGCCGCTTCCCCTCCTCACTCGGCCCGGGCACCGCGGTGTCCGTGGTGGTCCACCCCGAGGAGGGCGCCACCACCGGTGTGGAGGCCTACCGCGCGCTCGTGCGGGAGGTTCTCCCCTCCGCGGCCGAGGACGGCTCGGTGGAGCTCGAACTCGTCGCCTCCTCCACCGACGCCGCAGCCATCGCCTCGGCGGCCGCCGCCGAACGCGTCAGCGTGGTCCAGGTCAACCCGCGGGGAGGCGCCTGATGCCTCGGACCGTGGCGCTCTTCTCCCTGGGCGGAGCCCCCGGCGTCACCTGCGCGGCCATGGCACTGGCCGCGGTCTGGCCCGGCGGGGCCGGGGCCGTCCTCGTGGAGGCCGACGCCTCCGGCGGTGACATCGCCACCTGGCGGCGCCTCCAGCCGGACCCCGGCCTGACCGGCCTGGCCGCAGCGGCCAGGCACGGCGGCGCCTCCGCCGACCTGGCCGTGCACACCCAGGTCCTCCCCGGAGGACTGTCCGTGTGCCATGCGCCCGTCACCGCCGACCGCGCCGAGGGCGCGGTGCGCCTGCTCGCCCAGAACCCCGGCGTGCTCGCCTCCGCCGACGGCCCCGCCGTCGTCCTGGACCTGGGCCGCCTGACCCCCGGCGCGGCCGCCTCGGCCCTGGCCACGTGGGCCGACGAGGCCCTGCTCCTGGTCGCCGACGACCTGGCGCAGCTGCGCCGGGCCAAGGAGGCCTCCGAGGCCCTGACCCGCAGTCTTCCGAACCTGCGCACCGTCGTCGTCGGCGGCAGCGGCGGCGTCCGCGAGGTCGAGAACGCCCTGGGCCCGAGCGTGTGGGGACGACTTCCCGCAGACGGGCGCTCCGCGTCCTTCCTGCGCGGGGAGACCAACCCGCGCAAGCCGCAGCGCAGGCCGCTGCTGAAGGCGGCGGCACGCCTGGCGGGCGACCTCGCCCAGGGCGCCGGCCAGGCTCCCGCGCACGGCACCGGAGCCCCGGTGTACGCGACAGAGGCGACGGGGGTCCGCGCATGAGCAGCGGACACGACGCCGGATACGACATCACCGACGGCTACTTCCTGGACACCGACCGGGCCCGCACCGTGGCCGCCCGCGTGGAGCGGACCGTCAGCGAGGCCACCCGGCGGCTGAGCGAGGAGACCCGGGGCGCCCCCGAGGACACGCCCGAGGAGTACCGCGCCCGCGCCGAGCGCGTCATCGCCCAGATCCTCGACGAGGACGCGGGCCGCGCCCTGTCCGAGGGCAGGCAGGTGCTCGACGCCACCACCGAGGCCTCCGTCGCCGCGGGCGCCCTGGCCAGGGTGTGCGGACTCGGTCCCCTCCAGCCCCTCCTGGACGACCCCGGGATCGAGAACATCAACATCAACGGCGTGCACGTGTGGGTGCGCCGCGCCGACGGCAGACGCGAGCGGCACGACTCCCTCTTCGACGACCCCGACGAGGTCGTTGCCCTCGTCCGGCGCCTGGCGTCGGAGTCCGAGACGGGGGAGCGCCGCTTCGACCCGGGGGCTCCCATCCTCGACATGCAGCTGCCCGGTGGCGAGCGGCTCAACGCGGTCATGGAGGTCGCCCGGCAGCCCTCGGTGTCCATCCGCCGCCACCGCTACGGCCGTACCACCCTCGAACAGCTCCATGAGCTGGGCACGATCGACGACCCCCTGGTCGCCCTGCTGCGCGCGGGGGTGCGCTCCCGCCGCAACATGGTCATCACCGGCGGCACCGGCGCGGGAAAGACCACCCTGCTGCGGGCCCTGGCCGCCGAGATCCCCGTCGACGAGCGCCTCGTCACCATCGAGGACGTCTTCGAGCTCGGCCTGGACCGCGACCGCGAGGCCCACCCCGACTGCGTCGCCCTCCAGGCCCGCCCGGCCAACGTCGAGGGCGTCGGCGAGATCACCATCGCCGACCTCGTGCGCACGGCCCTGCGCATGTCGCCCGACCGGGTCATCGTCGGTGAGACGCGCGGACACGAGACCGTCCCGCTGCTCAACGCCATGAGCCAGGGCAACGACGGCAGCCTCACCACCCTGCACGCCGCCAACTCCGCGGGTGCCTTCACCAAGCTGGGCGCCTACGCCGCCCAGTCCGCCGAGCGCCTGCCCCTGGACGCCACGGCCTCCCTGGTGGCCGCCGCCGTGCACCTGGTCGTGCACGTGTCCGCCCTGCCCACGGGCGGGCGCAGGGTCACGAGCGTGCGCGAGGTGGTGGGCGCGGAGGGCCAGAACGTGGTGTCCAACGAGATCTACCGGCGCGACCGCAACGGGCCCCTGCCCGCGGCGCCGCCCAGCCCCAACACGCTCGACGCCCTGGCCGAGGCCGGGTTCGACCCCGCCATGCTGTCCCCCGACACGGTGGGGTGGGCGCGGTGACGACCCCTGTCCTTCTTGTCGCCGCCTCCGGCGTCCTGCTCGGCGCGGGGCTGTGGCTGGCCCTGGCCTCGCTGGCCGCGTCCAACGGCTCGCGCGGGTCACGGACTCCGCGCTGGCGATCCCTCCTGTTCGGCCGGCAGCGGCCGCTGCGTCTGATCGCGGCGGTCGTCGGCGGCCTGCTCGTCTGGTTCTTCACCGGCTGGCCGGTGGCCGGCGTCCTCGCCGCAGCGGGCTGCTGGTGGGGGCCCGCCGTGCTGGGGCCCGACCGCGGCCACCAGGAACAGGTGGACGGGGTCGAGGCCGTCGCGGCCTGGACCGAGATGCTGCGCGACCTCATGGCCGGTGCGGCCGGCCTGCACCAGGCCGTCGCCGCCACGGTGACCATCGCGCCCGAGCCGGTGCGTGAGCCGGTCGCCAGACTGGCCGAACGGCTGCGCGCGGGCCAGTCCACGCAGGCCGCCCTGCGCTCCTTCGCCGACGAGGTCGACAACCCCACCGCGGACCTGGTGGCCGCCGCTCTGAGTACGGCTGCCACGAGGCACGCCACCGACCTGGGCGTTCTGCTGGGCACGCTGGCCGAGGCGTCCCGCGAACAGGCGGCGATGCTCGTGCGCGTGGCGGCCAGCCGCGCCCGGCTGCGCACCTCCACCCGAATCATCGTCGGGACGACCGTGGGCATGGCCGCGTTCCTGCTGGTGCTCAACGGCGAGTATATGGAGCCGTTCGACGGTTTCCTCGGTCAGGTGGTGCTCGCGGGTATCGGTGGCCTGTGGGCGGCCGCTCTCGTATGGCTGTCCCGTATGTCCCGCTTCGACCTGGGGCCGCGGGTGCTCGCACCCGAACCCGCGTCCGCCCGCACCCCGGAGGCTGTCCGATGACCCCCGTCCTGGCCGCCACCCTCGCGGGTGCCGCGCTCGGGCTGGCCCTGTGGGCGCTCTTCGCCGCCCGTTGGGCCGGGCCCACGCTCGCCGAACGCCTGGCCGCTCCGCCTCCCCCCCGGACAACCGTGGCTGCGGGCCCGGGCACCGGGGTGCTGACGCGCCTGGGAAAGATCGGTGTTCCGATCCTGGAGGGCTTCGACATGCCCGGGCCCCGCACCCGGCGCAACCTGCGGGTGTGCGAGCGCGAACCGGCTTCCTACCTCGCCGAGAAGTTCACCGCTCTGGTCCTGGGACTCGCCTTCCCTCCGCTGCTGATCGGCCTGCTCTCCCTCGCGGGCGTCCTTCCGTCTGGGGCCATCGCGGGGGCCATGTGGGTGGGTTTCGCTGTGGTCGCCTGGTTCGCCCCGGACATGTCCCTGCGCGACGAGGCCGACAAACGTCGGGAGCGCATGCGTCGCGCCCTGGCGAGCTTCGCCGACCTGGTCGTGGTGTCCCTGGCCGGAGGGGCGGGCGTCAACGGAGCGCTGGCTGACGCCGGTGCCGCGGGCAACGGATGGGCCATGGCCCGCATCCGGGAGAGCCTGCGTGGGGCAACGCTCAGGCGCCAGTCGCCCTGGACGGCGCTGCGCGACCTCGGCGAGCGCTACGACACCCCCGAGTTCGCCGAACTCGCGGCCAGCCTCCAGCTCGCCGGCGCCGACGGCGCCCGCATCCGCAGTTCCCTGGCCGCCAAGGCCAAGACACTGCGCACCCAGTTCCTGGCCGAGATGGACGCCGAGGCGCAGTCCGCGACCGAGCGGATGAGCCTGCCGGTGGTCCTGCTCTTCGCCGGATTCCTCGCCCTCCTGGGCTATCCGGCCATGAGTCACATCCTGTTCAGCGCATGAGAACCCCAACCGCTTTGGAGACCCCCGATGCAGCGCATCACCGCCTACCTCAGCTCCCTGTTGCTCAGCCGGAGGGACGACTTGTTCAGCCGGAGGGACGACGGCTACTCGACCGAGACGGTCATCATCACCGCTGTCCTGGTCGGTCTGGCCGTAGCGCTTGGCGGCGCTATTGCTGGTCGTGTGAATCTCGAAATGGCCGGAATCAGCGGCGGTGGCGGGGGAGGCGGCGAGTAGCCTTGCGCATCCCCCGGGAGGACCGCGGCAGCGCGGAGATGGCCGTGGCCGCGCCCGCGCTGCTGCTCCTGGTCCTGCTCGTCATCCAGACCGCCCTGTGGATGCACGGCGACAACGTCGTCGCCGACATCGCGCGCAGGACCGCTGAACAGTCGCGCACGGCGGGCGGCGGCACGTCGGTCGACGAGGGAGGGGGAGGCTCCTTCCTCTCCGGCTTGGACGTGTCCGTCAACCGCAGTGCGGAGGAGGTACGCGTGGTGGTGGACGCCGAGGTGCCCAGCCTCATCCCCGGCTTCAGCTGGCCGGTGGGCCACGAGGTCACCGCCCCCGTCGAGCGGTTCGTCCCTTCGGAGGCCGCTCCGTGAGTTCTCGACAGCCCGCTGACACAGGTCAGGGGGACCGCGGTTCGTCCTCGGTGGAACTGGCGCTCCTCACCCCCGCCCTCCTGGCGTTCGCACTCCTCATGGTGCTCGCCGGGAGGGTGGCGGACGCCAACTCCACCGCCGACCAGGTGGCGCACTCCGCCGCCCGGGCGGCCTCCCTCGAACGCAGTGTCGGTGCCGCCGAGACGGCCGCGTCGAACACCGCTGCGAGTTCTCTGGCCGAGAACGGTCTGGCCTGCGGCGATTACTCCGTCACCCTCGACCACGGCGGCCTGACCCCCGGAGGGGCGGTCACCGCCGTGGTCGAGTGCCGTGTCGGACTGAGCGGCCTGACAGGATTGGGCGTCCCGGGTGCCTACACGGTCTCCGGGAGTGCCACGGTCGTCGTCGACACCTTCAGGGGGCAGCCGTGAGACGCACGGAAGACAGGGGCCAGACCACGGCTTTCGTCGCCATTCTGGTAGCGGCCTTCCTGATGTGCCTGGGCCTGGTCACCGACGGCGGCGGACTGCTGCGCGCCCGCAACGAAGCCGCCACCCTGGCCCAGGAGGCCGCCCGTGCGGGCGTCCAACAGCTCGACTGGGCCTCCTACCGCGAGGGCACGACCGAGGTCGCCCTCGACCCCTCGGCGGCGTCCGCCGCCGCGCAGTCCTTCCTCAACGCCGCCGGTGCCACCGGGACGGTCTCGGTCAGCGGCGACACCGTGACCGTGACCTGCTCGGTGGGCTACTCCTTCACCCTCCTGCCGATGGGATCGACTACCGTCGACTCCACGGCCACCGCACGTCCCCACACCCAGCCGACTCCCTAGCTCCAGTGAGGCGGACATGTCCCAGATCCGACGGCTGAGCGCACTCCTGCTCGCCGCAGCGGTCCTGACCGGTATCCCCTACCTGCTCCTGTGGCACCTGCCCTGGCCGGACCTACCGGACTCCTGGGCCGTGGCCGCGGCGCACCTGCGCGGCTGGCGGCTGCCACCGGGCGTGCTGAACGCCCTGCTCATCACCGTGCTGTGGGCCCTGTGGGGTCTGTACGCGACCGGGCTGGCCGTGGAGGCCCTCTCCCTCCTGCGCGGCGTGCCCCGGAGGCTGCGCCCCCTGGGGCCGCTCCAGGTGGTGGCGGCCGCCGCCGTGGGAACCGTGGCGATCGCCCCGACCGCGGCGTTCGCCGACACGGTCACCACGCAGGACGACCGCGAGGCGGACGGGGAACAAGACGGCGACGCGCACTCCATCCCCGAGGAGGCCCCGTCCGCGGAGCCCGTCGAGAGGGTGCGCACCGTCTCCGGCTTCGGTGTCGGCTCGGCCGATCTCACCGAGCAGATGCGCGAAGACCTCGCACCCGTCGTGGACATGATCGACTCCTACGGTGACACCGAGACGCCCGTGCGGATCACCGGGCACACCGACCCCAGCGGGACCGTCCAGGCAAACCAGGAGCTGTCCGAGCGCCGGGCCCAGGCGGTCGCCGACCACCTCGACGACGCCCTGGGCGAGGACGCCCCGGAGATGACGGTGGAGGGCGTCGGCTCCGAGCAGTCCCGCGAGGGCGGCGCCGCCGCACAGCGCAGGGCCGAGGTCACCTACACCGTCGTCCCGCAGCCGACCTCCCTCCAGTCCCGTGTGATGGCGGCCGAGGCCGAGGAGACCGGTGCCGCTGCCGGGGCCGAGGAGTCCGCCGCCGCCGAGGAGACCGACCCGGTGGAGGCGGCCGCCGCCGACGCCGCCGAGGACGGCCGCGAGGTGCTGGTCGTGGAGATCCCCGACGGCGCAGTCACCGGAGCCGTGGCGTTCGCGGGCCTGGCCGGGGGATACCTGCTGGGCAAGCGCGGCGTCCGCATGCCCGGCGTGAAGCTGAGCCTGCCCCGCCTGCCGAGGGCGCCCCGCCGCCTGGCCCTGCCCGCCACACCTCCCCGGCCCACCCCCGGGGAGGACATCGACGAGCGCGTCACGGTGGAACTCGACCACGTGCCCGGCCTCGGGATCACCGGTCCGGGTGCTGCCGGAGCCGCCAGGCGCCTCATCGTCAACGCGCTCGACCGCCTCAACCACGACTCCGTGCGCGTGCTGCTCACCGAGGCCGACGCCGCCCGTCTGGTGGGCGACGACGGCCGCGACCTGCTGCGCGCGCACCCCTGCGAGCCCGTGCGGATGGTCGGCACGATGGAGGAGGCCCTGACCGCCCTCCAGCACGAGCTGCACCAGATCGCCGAGGAGCGGGAGCCGCGACCGAACACCCCCCTGGCCCTGGTGACCGCGCCCGGTGCCGAGCACGAGACCGCGCTGTCGGGCCTGCTGCTGCACGGGCAGCACCAGGGCATCACGGCCGTGATCCTGGGCCGCTGGCCGCTCGGTGGCAGCTGTGTCATCGAGGAGGACGGCCTCATCACCGAGACCAGTCCTCCGCTCAACCCGGTCTTCCACTGCTCCTGGCCCGGCGCGTCCGCCGAGGAGGTCATGGACGCGGTGCGCGCCTACCGCCACTCCTCGCCCGCCATGGCGGAGACCGACGACCGGGTGGTGAGCACGGAGGCCGCCTCGGTGGACACGGCGGAGGACGTGACCGAGGAGACCGGCTCCTTCGCGGAGCCGTTCCTCGGTGCTCTGGTGGAGCAGACCGCCGCCGAGCCGGCCGAGGCGACCGAAGAAGCCGAGTCGACCGAGGAGGCCGGAGCGGCCGAGTCGGCTGAGACGGCCGTGAGCGAGGAGACGGACCGGAGGGCCGAGAGGGTCGCGAAGACCAGGAGGGCCAAGGAGGCCGACGTCTCGGAGGAGGGCTTCTGGGACGCCGACGTCTGGAACACCGACTTCTGGGAGGGCGACACGCGCGCGGCCAGGAAGGCCGACGCCGTACAGCCCGAGGCCGAACTGGCCGACGCGGTGCCGTCCGCATCGGAGCAGACCGCTGACGCGTGGTCCGAGGCCGAGCTGACCGACGTGGAGCAGCCTTGGGCCGTGTCGGCGGACACCGCGCAGCCGGGCACCCGCCCGGACAGCGCCGCCGCCGAGCCGTCCTCATCCGAGCCGTCCTCATCCGAGCCGTCCTCCGTCGAGGAGACCGCGGCGCGACCGTCCTCGTCCGAGCTGTCCGTCCACGAGGAGGCGGCCCCCGAGCCGTCCGCCGCCGGGGAGGAGACGCCGGAGTCGTCCGCGTTCGGGCAGGCCGCCCCCGAGGAACCGGTGTCCCCGGAGGCCGTGGCGGAACCGTCCTCGACCGCGCCCGCCACCTCCGAACCCGCCCCCCAGGAGCTCGCCCCCGAGGAACCGGTGTCCGCGCAGCGTGCGCCGGAGCGGTCCGCGCCGGAGCGGTCCGCCCCGGAGCGGTCCGCCCCGGAGCAGCCCGTCCCCGTGGCGGCCGAACCCCAACGGCCCTCCGCCGAGCAGTACGCCTCCGAGCTGTCCCCGTCCACGGGCAACGCATCCGAGGAGCGTGCGGCGGAGGAGACCGTGTCCGAGCCCTCCGTACCTCCGGGGGGCGTGCCCGCGCAGTTCACCCCCGCGGGGAAGCCCGTCGCCGGGAGGCCCGCACCCGGGCGTCCGAGCACGGGCACGGTCCCCTCGGTGGTCTCCTCTCCCGCCCGCGCGGAGCGCCCCGCTCAGGAGAAGCGCACGGCGCCTGCCCCGCAGGAGCAGACCCCCGAGGAAGAACCCGCACCCCTTCGCAAGGCCGCCAAACGCGCCGTACGGTCCCGCCTCCCCAGGCCGGACGAGACCGAGGCCGCTCCGACCGCCCCGACCGCCCCGACCGGGCGGTCCGAGCAGGCCGCCGGCACCGAGCGGTCCGCACGCCCCGAGCGGGCGCTCGCCCGCGCCCAGCGCGCGGCGGAGTCCGGGTCAGCCCGCGCCGACGCCGTCACCAGCAGGGCGGAGCGCGTGGAGGGGGCGAGGAGGGCGGAACGCAAGAAGGCCACCGCCCGCGCCGGAGCCGTCGCCGAGAACCCGGCGACGGAAGCCGAGGGCGGCGAGACCGACGAGGCCCAGTCGTCGCGGCCCCTGCCGCGCAAGCCCAAGAAGGCGGGACGCGGAAGGAGCTGGCGCCCCCGGGAGAACTCCTGACCCTGGGTTCCCAGGTGTCGCGGCGCGGACGGCCGGAGCCGACTCCGTGCACTGTGCGAACAGTGTGCGCGGCTCCGGCCGTTTCCTGCCCGGCGCGGGGTCCGCGGCGACCCCGCGCCGCGTTGGAATTCGGGGCGGCGTTCGATGGCATTCGGCCATTGGAGAAACTATTCGCCTGGAATTCGGTTCGACTTCGTCTGCGGGTCCGTCGCGGATCGGGTGTGCGGAGCCCCGGACAACGTCGCGGTTGCGGCGGCGTCACCGTTTCTCGGTGGTTTTTCCCCGTCTGCTCCGCCGGTGCGAAGACGCGGTCCCGGAGGGTGTCACCCCCGGTCCGGGCGGGGAGGGGCGCGCGCCGTGACGGGGTCGTGCGGTGACGGATGGTGCCCGGGGAGTGGTGTCGTACGAGATATCCCTGCTGTGTATTGTGTGGTTCTGTTCTTCCCGTGTGAGCGGTGGGAGCGTCCGTTGTCCGCCTTTTCCGGAGGGGGAATCCGTGAGCGCGTATTCGTGCGGGGCGGACGGACGCCGTGCGGGCGCGGCCGGGTCCGCCCTGCGCCTCGTCCTGCCCGTCTCGTCGGCTCCGCCCGTCCGGCGCCGTGTCGCCCGTCCCGACCGGGCGCGCCGGTGCCCGCAGAGTCCAGCATTGTGAGGTCACCCAGGTGGATCGCGCAGCAAGCCCCGCACCCCTGTCCCCGGGCCGTCCGACGACCCTCACCGCCGGTCCGGACATGCCCGCGGGCGACCGCATCGTCGCTGCGGCGCTGGAGGAACTGCCTCCCGCCGGGGTGATCCTCCTGGAGGGCTGTCCACTCGCGCTCGGCATCGCCCGCGCTCTCCCCGTGGGCCGGGACTACACCGTCGTCACCAACGCGGTCCGCACGGCCGCGGTGCTCGCACACCGCTCCGACATCACGCTGCTCCTCATGGGAGGACTGTGCGTGCCAGGGACGGGAGCGACGTCAGGGCCCGCCGACCAGTGGGGGAGGGCCCTGCGCGAGGCGCGTGTGGACCTCGCGTTCGTCTCGGCGGACGGGGTGTCGCCGGGGCAGGGGCTCTATGTCCGTGACCCGCAGGAGGCGTCGGCGAAGCGGATGATGGTCGCAGCCGCACGGCGCACCGTGGTCCTGGCCGACCACACCCGGATCGGACGGGCCCACCTCGCGCGGTTCGCGGGCCTGGCGGACGTCGACTGCCTGGTCACCGACAGCGGTGTCGGCCCCGGTCACCTGTGGGAGCTCCGCGACCGCGTTCTCCGCCTGGTCGTCGTCTGACGCCTCCGGCAGCACACAGGGCCGCCCCCGGGCCAGGGGCCCTGGCGCCCCGAACCGCGGACCGACCACGCGCACCCGGGGAAGCCGCCCTCCGGCGGGCAGGGACCGGCGGGTCGCACCGCACTCCGCGTTCACCCATAGGTAGCATTTTCGTGACTCAGGGTAACTAATCCGACCAGGCACGGAGACACCATGCGGCTGCCCTTCAAAACACGCGACCTGCCCCTGCGTATCGCCACGGGGGCGTTCATCCTCAACTCGGGGCTGGAGAAGCGAGGCGCGGAGGGGGAGGTGGCCGAGGGCATGCACGGCATGGCGGTCGGGACCTACCCCTTCCTGAGCAAGCTGGACCCCACCACGTTCGTGCGGCTGCTCTCCGCCGGGGAGATCGCCCTGGGTGCCGCCCTGCTCGTACCGGTCGTGCCCAGCCGCCTCGCGGGGGCCGGGCTCACCGCGTTCAGCGCGTCCCTCCTCGGCCTGTACCTGCGCACCCCGGGGATGCGCCGCCCCAAGAGCCTGCGCCCCACCCAGGACGGGCTCCCCCTGTCCAAGGACGCGTGGCTCCTGGGAGCCGGGCTGAGCCTGCTCCTGAACGGCGACTCCTCCGGCGACCCCGGTCCCCGCTGCGGTTCCCGCCGCGGCTGAGGGCGTCGGCGCCGGGGCGCCGACGCCGCTCCGCCCGCTCAGATACCGGGGCCCACGGCGGGCACGAACACCCGCAGTGCCCCCGGCCGCTTGGTGAACCTGACCGTCTCCGACCCCTCCAGCACCTCGCCGTCCACGGCGAGCCGCCTCGGCTCGGACGGGATCGACAGCGTGAGTTCGGTGGTCAGCCGCTCCACATAGCCGTCACGCTGCGTGATCTCACCGAGGAGGACGTCCACGAGGCCGCGCAGACGCGGGAACGGCTCCCGCGCGCTGAGTACCCGCACGTCCAGGCAGCCGTCGTCGAGCCGCTCGCGCAGGGCCGGCAGCCGGGCGTGCGTGCGGTAGCGCCCGTTGCCCACGAACGCCCACCACACCCGTGTCGGGCGCCCGTCCACCATCGCGGGGGTCGGGCTCATCTCCCACAGGTCCCGCCACAGCGCCAGCGCGAACGCGGGCCACTTGCCGATCCTGCCCGCCCACTCGTCCCGCCGCTCCACCATGCGCGGGTAGGACCCGAACGAGGCGGTGTTGAGGAAGATCCGCCCGTCCACCTCGCCCACGTCCACCCGCGCCAGCCGTCCGTCGGAGAACGCCCGCAACGAGATGTCGACCGACGTCAGCCCCAGGGTGCGGGCGAAGTTGTTGAGGGTGCCCGCCGGGAGGACCAGCAGAGGGCGGTCATGGTCGAGGGCGGCCTTGGCCGCCGCGTTGACCGTTCCGTCGCCCCCCGCGATCGCCAGCACGTCCGAGGCCCGCGCGGCCTCGTCCAGGACGGCGGGGACGTCGTCCTCCGCCGACATCGGGATGATCCGCGCCTTGGGCAGCGCCCGCGCGACACGGCTGGTGACGTCGGCGTTGCTCAGGCCCGGTACGGCGCCCGAGGCCGAACGCGGGTTGACCACCACGGTCAGCCCGGCGCCCTCGGAGTCCACGTCCGCCACGCCGTCGGGCACCGTGTGGGCGCCGAAGACCAGCTCGGGGCGGGGCGGGAGCATGGTGCGGGCGAGCAGGGCGGCGCCCGCGCCGATCGCTATCCCACCGAGGACGTCCCCCGGATAGTGGACGCCGCTGTGCACCCGGGAGCCCGCCACCCCGCTCGCGAGGAGGACGGCCAGCGCCGACAGGGGCCGGGGCGCGTCCGCCATGATCCCGCCCGCGAACGCGGCCGCCGCAGCGGTGTGCCCGGACGGGAACGACGAGCTGGCGTAGTCCTTGAGGGGGGTGCGCGCCCTCGGTATCGCGGAGTTGTCCGGTCGGCTCCGCCCGGTGAGCTGCTTGACGACCGCGGAGACCCCGTTGGCGGTCCCGGCGGCGATGATCGCCCGCAGCGCCGTGCGCCGCAGGCGCGGGCCGCCGCTGACCGCGAGGGTCGCCGAGATCACGAACCAGGGAGCCATGTTGTCGGTGGCCTGCACGAACTTGGGCGTGTACGGGTCCAGGAAGGGTAGACCCAACCCGGTCACCCGGTCGTAGGCCTTCTTGTCCGTTGTCTGTAGACGCCTCAGTAGCCTCATGGCCCCAGGGTGGTGGTCGCGGGGTGAGATGTCCATAAGAACGCGCACGTCGTGGCCTCCGCCACATCGGACGCGGGGGCGGCGCAGCCCGCCGGAGTGGTCGCGAGGGTCGGGACGGGCGCGGCGTACAGGGTGCTTCCAGGGGCTGTGGTGCCGTATCCCACGGGGCCCGGCGCCCTCACCGGGGCACGCCCCGCACCACCGTCCCCCTCTCCGGGCACCCGTGTTCGTTACCCCTTCGTCACCATTCGGGGCAATCCGCGGTCCTCTCCGTGCCGAATCACCCACACCACATCGCACACGTGAGTGAGGACGCATGGGCACAGGGCAGCACACCCTTCGGCGGCGCAGAGTCGCGGTCGTCGGGTCCGGGGTCGCAGGACTGACGGCGGCACACATCCTGCACAGGGGCGACGACGTCACCCTGTTGGAGGCCGACGACCGCCTGGGAGGGCACGCCCACACCCACCGGATCGCCGACGGGGGCGACGGGGAGCTGTGGGTCGACAGCGGCTTCATCGTGCACAACCGCCGGACCTACCCCCACCTGCTGCGCCTGTTCGACGAACTCGGCGTCCGCACCCAGCCCACCGAGATGAGCATGTCGGTCAGCTGCGAGGGCTGCGGTCTGGAGTACGCGGGCGCGCGCGGGGTGCGCGCCATGCTGCCCAACCGCTCCCGGCGCAGCCCCGACTACCTCAGGATGCTCGCCGAGATCCCCCGGTTCCACCGGGCCGCACGCCGGCTCCTCGACGCCGGCGCGGACGGGGCCGCCACCGGGGCCGGGGCCCCGCAGGCCACCGGGGCGGTCGGGCCCGGGGAACCCGGCCCGGCCCCGGGGCGGACGGAAGCGGCCCAACCCACGCTCGGCGAGTTCGTCCGCAGGCACCGGTTCAGCCCCTACATGACGGCGCACTTCCTCCTGCCCCTGGTGTCGGCGGTCTGGTCGTGCCCGCCCGGCACCGCCACCGACTACCCCGCCCGCTACCTGTTCGCCTTCCTCGCCAACCACGGCATGCTCGGCGTGTGGGGCTCACCCCGCTGGCGCACCGTCGTGGGCGGCTCCCGCTCCTACGTCGAACGCGTCGCCGAGAACCTCCACGCGGTGCGGACCGGAAGCCCGGCCCGCTCCCTGGCCCGCACAGCGAACGGCGTGCGCGTGCGCACCCCCACCGAGACCCTCGACTTCGACGCGGCGGTCGTCGCCACCCACGCCGACCAGGCCCTCGCCCTGCTCGAACGCCCCACCGACACCGAGCGCGAGGTCCTGGGCGCCTTCGGCTACTCCCGCAACCGGACCCTGCTGCACACCGACGCCTCCGTCCTGCCCCGGGACCGGACCGCCTGGGCCGGCTGGAATTACCGGCTGGCCTCCTGCGAGCCCGACCGGGAACCCGTGCGGGTCAGCTACCACATGAACCGGCTCCAGAACCTGGACGCCGCCAACCAGTACGTGGTCACCCTCAACGGGACCGACCGGGTCGACCCCGACCGGGTCGTGGCCGCCATGGACTACACCCACCCCGTCTACACGCCCGCGTCCCTGGCGGCGCAGCGGCGGCTGCCCGAGCTGGAGGACGGCGTGGTCGCGTTCGCCGGGGCCCACCACGGCTGGGGGTTCCACGAGGACGGGTGCGCGTCGGGCGTCCGGGCCGCCGCCTCGCTGGGGAGCCTCTGGTGAGGCCCGTTCCCGCGCTGTACGAGGCGACCGTGCGCCACGTGCGCGTCGAACCCGTGCGCAACTCCTTCGCCTACGACACCTACTACTGGTTCGTCGACCTGGACGACCTGCCGCGCCCGCCGCTGCCCCTGCGCCTCCTCGCCGGGTTCCGCGCCGCCGACCACGGGCCGGCCGCCGGCGGTTCCCCCGCGCGCTCGCTCCGCGCCGCCATCGACGCCTACCTCGCCGACCACGGGGTCGACCTGGAGGGCGGCCGCGTGCTCATGCTCGCCCACGCCCGCGTCCTCGGCCACGTCTTCAACCCACTGACCGTCTACTGGTGCCACCACCGCGACGGCAGCCTCAGCCGCGTCGTCGCCGAGGTCCACAACACCTACGGCCAACGCCACCGCTACCTGCTGGAGGTGGACGGGCGCGGTCGCGCGCGGACCGACAAGGCGCTGTTCGTGTCGCCGTTCAACGAGGTCGACGGCCATTACCGGATCAGCCTCCCCGAACCCGGCGACCGCCTCGCCCTCACCATCGCCCTGCACCGCGAGGGCCGACCCCCCTTCACGGCCTCCGTGCGCGGGGTGCGGCGCCCCGCCACCGCGGCGTCCCTGCTCCTCAGGGCGCTGCGCCACCCCCTCACACCCCTGGTCGGCGCACTGCGCATCCGCATCCAGGGCATCGGACTCCACCTGCGCGGCCTGCCCGTCCTGCCCCGCCCCGACGGGCCGCCGCCCCGCACCACGGAACGGAAGGCAACACGGTCATGACCACGACCAGTCCCCACTCGCCGCAGGCCCTGGACCCCCGCAGATGGCCCGACGTGGCCAGGGTTCCCGGCGGCCACCTGCGTGCCCTCGTCGCCCGCGCGGTCACCGGGTACGCCGCCGCGCGCGCGGGAGTGCGGGTGCACACCGGCCCCGAGGAGCCGGTGCCCGGCACCGCCACCTCCGCGGTCGGCGACGCCCCGGTCCTGTGGCTGCGCGACCCCGACGCCTTCCACCGGCGCCTGGCCGCCGACGGCCTCATCGGCTTCGGGGAGTCCTACATGGCGGGCGAGTGGGACTCGCCCGACCCCGTCGCCCTGCTCACCCGCCTGGCCGAGGACTACGAGAACCTCGTGCCCCGCCCCCTCCAGCCCCTGCGCCACGTCGCCCTCCCGCGGCGCCCTCCCTCGGACCGCAACACCCGCGCGGGCGCGCGCCGCCACATCAGCCACCACTACGACCTGTCCAACGACCTGTTCGCGGTGTTCCTGGACCGGACGATGACCTACTCGTCCGGCCTGTTCGCCGAGGACGAGCCCCGCGACCGGGACACCCTCGCCCGCGCCCAGGAACGCAAGATCGACCGCCTGCTGGACGGCGCGGGGGTCACCGGGGGGACCCGCCTGCTGGAGATCGGCACCGGCTGGGGCGAACTCGCGATCCGGGCCGCACACAGGGGAGCCCGCGTCACCACCGTCACCCTCTCCGCCGAGCAGCGCGACCTGGCCCGCGAACGGGTCGCCGGCGCCGGGGTCGCCGACCTGGTCGACGTCGAACTGCGCGACTACCGCGACGTCGAGGGCAGCTACGACGCCGTCGTGAGCGTGGAGATGGTCGAGGCCGTCGGCGAGCGCTACTGGCCGGTCTACTTCACGGCCCTGGACCGGCTGGTCCGGCCCGGAGGCCGGGTGGCCCTCCAGAGCATCACCATGGAGCACGCCATGATGCGGGCCTCGCGCGGCTCCTACACCTGGATGCACAAGTACGTCTTCCCCGGCGGACTCATCCCCTCGGTCACGGCCGTCGAGGAGCAGCTGCGGGCCCGCACCTCCCTGACCCTCGTCGACCGGCTGTCCTTCGGCCGCGACTACGCCGACACCCTGCGCGTGTGGCGGGAGGCCTTCACCGGGGCCGCCGACCGGGTCGGCGAACTCGGCTTCGACGACACCTTCCGCCGCATGTGGTTCTTCTACCTCGCCTACTGCGAGGCCGGATTCCGGTCCGGGATCATCGACGTCGAGCAGATCATCATGGAGCGTGCCCGGTGACCACCCAGTCCACCACCGCGAACACCGCGACGACCGCCGGAACCGCCGGCGCGCAACCCCCGGCCGCCCCGCGCGGAGCCGCCCACTTCCTCGCGCCCCTCGTCGCCGGCCTGTTCAACGGGATCATGCCGGTCCGGCTGCGCGCCTGGGACGGCAGCGAGGCCGGCCCCACTGACGCGCCCCGCGTGGTCCTGCGGGACCGCGACGCCGTGCGCCACCTCCTGGCCCGCCCCGGAGAACTGGGACTCGCACGCGCCTACGTCACCGGGTCGCTCGACGTCGACGGCGACCTCACCGACGGCCTGCGCCGCGTGTGGGCGGGCATCGCCGAGCACGGGACCTCCCTCCCCGGCCCCGTGGAGGCGGCCCGCGCCGCCCGCGTGCTGGTGACCCTGGGCGTGGTCGGCCCGCCGCCGCCCCCGCCGCACACCGAGGCCCGCATGAGGGGGCGCCCGCACTCGCGCGAACGCGACGCGGCCGCCATCGCCCACCACTACGACGCCGGCAACGACCTGTACGAACTCCTCCTGGACGAGTCCATGGCCTACTCGTGCGCGTACTGGACCAGCGACGACCCCGGCTACACCCTCGCCGACGCCCAACGCGACAAACTCGAACTCGTGTGCGCCGAACTCGGCCTGTCCGAGGGGGACCGCCTCCTCGACGTCGGCTGCGGCTGGGGCTCCCTCGCCCTGCACGCAGCCCGGCACCACGGGGTCGCGGTCACCGCCGTCACCCTGTCCGCCCGCCAACGCGACCACGTGACCGAACGCGCCCGCGCACAGGGCCTGGGCGGACTGGTCGACGTCCGGCTCCAGCACTACCGCGAGGTCGCCGACACCGGTTTCGACGCCGTGGCAGCCATCGAGATGGGCGAGCACGTGGGGCGCGACGGGTACGCGCCCTTCGCCCGTGCCCTGCGCACGCGGCTGCGGCCCGGCGGACGCCTGCTCGTCCAGCAGATGTCCCGGCGCGGTCCGCGTCCGGGCGGGGGAGCGTTCATCGAGCGCTACATCGCGCCCGACATGTACATGCGCCCGCTCGGGGAGACGGTCGGCCTGCTGGAGGACGCCGGACTGGAGGTACGGGGCGTCCGGGCCATGCGCGAGCACTACGTGCGCACCGCCCGCGCCTGGTCGGCCGAGCTGGAGCGCCGGTTCGAGGAGCTGGTCGGGCTCGTCGGCGCGGAGTCCGCGCGCGTGTGGCGGCTCTACCTGGCCGGGGGAGCGCTGGCCTTCGAGGACGGGAGCATGGGCGTGGACCAGATCGTGGCCGTGCGGCCCGACCGCCCCGGCCCCACCGGCGGCCCGGACCGGACCGGCACCCGCGCCGGAGGTCTGCGGTGAACACCGCCGCACTTCTCACCACCCTGGCCGTGTCCGCCGCGGCCGTGGCCGCACTCATGCTCGCGACCTTCGCCATCGGGCTGCGCGCCGGACGCCACAGTGTCGTGGACGTGGCCTGGGGTGCGGGATTCGCCCTGGTCGCGGCGGTCAGCGCCCTGACGGCGACCGGTGACCCGGCCCGCGCCTGGCTCATGTTCGGACTCACCGTGGTGTGGGGCGGGCGCCTGGCGGTCCACATCGGACTGCGCGGGCGGGGCGGGGGCGAGGACCCGCGCTACGAACGCCTCCTCGCCAGAGCCCCCGGCAACCCCGACCTCTACGCTCTGCGCATCGTCTACCTGCTCCAGGGCGCCCTGGTCTGGTTGATCTCCCTGCCGGTCCAGACAGCCGCGCACACCACGGCCCCGCTCGGCTGGACGACCGCCCTCGGCGTGCTCCTGTGGCTGACGGGGTTCGCGTTCGAGACGGTCGGCGACGCCCAGCTGGCCCGGTTCAAGCGCGATCCGGCCAACCGGGGCCGCATCATGGACCGGGGGCTGTGGGCGTGGACCCGCCACCCGAACTACTTCGGTGACGCCTGCGTGTGGTGGGGGCTGTTCCTGGTCGCCGCGGGCGGCTCGTGGTGGGTGCTGCTCACCCTGCCCGCGCCGCTGGTGATGACCTACCTGCTCACCCGGGGGTCCGGCCAGCGGCTGCTGGACGAGCACATGGCGGGGCGGCCCGGATGGGCCGAGTACGCCGAGCGCACCAGTGCCTTCGTCCCCCTGCCGCCGAAGCGGCCCGGGAGCGGCGGGGCACCGTAGTGCGGTGACCGCAGGGGTGCGCGGTCCCGGCGTCACACGGGCAGCGTGTCCGGGCCGCGCCCCGGGCTCCTCGGCGGCGGCCGGGACACGGCCGCCGCCCGGCGGATCACACCGACGGGATCTGCCCGCCGTCCACCCGGACCGTCGAACCCGTGACGTAGGCGGCCTGGCGGCTCGCCAGGAACGCCGCCACCGCCCCGTACTCCTCCGTGCTGCCGTAGCGCCCGGCGGGGATCTGGGCGCTCGCATCGCGCCGCACGTCCTCGAACGGGCGGCCCTCGCGCTCGGCGCGGCCCCGGTCCAGCGAGTCCGTGCGCGGCGTCGTGATCCGGCCCGGGACGATGACGTTGACGGTCACCCCGTCCGCCGCCACCTCGTTGGACACCGTCTTGGACCAGGCGTGCAGCGAGGCCCGCAGCGTGTTGGAGATCCCCAGGTTCGCAATCGGCGTGATCGGCCCGGAGGACGTGCTGGTGATGATCCGGCCCCAGCCGCGTTCGCGCATCCCGCCGACCACGGCGTCGGTGAGCCGGATGACGGGCAGGACCATGGACCCGTACATGTCCTCCCACACCCCGGCGTCCTGGCCCAGAGCGGAGGTGGGCGGCGGGCCGCCGGTGTTGTTGACCAGGATGTCGACCGGGCCGAGGACGGAGGCCACCCGGTCCACGACCCCGGCCGCGCCCCCGTGGTCGGCCAGGTCCCACTCCACCGCCAGCGCGGACACGCCGTGTTCGGTGCACGCCGCGACGGTGGCCTCCAGGCGCTCCCGGTCACGGCCGGTCACGGCCACGTGCACGCCCTCGGCCGCCAGCGCGACGGCGATGGCCCGTCCCAGGCCGGAGCTGGCCGCGGTGACCAGAGCGACCTTTCCCGCGATCCCCAGATCCATGTCTCTCCTCACGGTTCCTACCAGTGCTGACGGCATCCTGGCAGCAGACCGCGCCCGCCGCGAAACCGGGGGTCGCCCAGTCCGCGCACGGTGGGCCCTCAGGAGGATCAGACACAGCCCGGCGCCCGGCAGGCGTGCAGAAGCTCCCGGTCCGGGCCGGACCACTCCTCACGGAGGCGGTCGCGGTAGGCGGCCAGCCGCGAGGTCCGGTTCGCGGTGAGGGCGCCGACCAGGCGCCCGCCCCGGTGGTAGGAAACCTCCAGCCTTCCCCGGGCGGGGTCGTGGTCGTGGACCTCGGCCCGGTCGGCCAGCCGGGGCAGCCCCACCGAACGCAGGCGCAGCCCGAACTGGTCGGACCAGAACGAGGGCACCGCGGTCCCCGCCGCCGCGTCCTGTCCGAGCAGGGTCGCCGCAGCCGTGTCGGCGTGGTCGACCGCCTCGCTCCAGTGGCCCAGGGCCAGGTGGGCGGGTGCGCCGTCCCCCGAGTACGGGTGGGGTGAGGCCGCGGCGTCGCCCACCGCCACGATCCCGTCCGCCGGGGTGCCGTCGTCGGCCAGCGGCCTGCGCCGGTGGTCGACGACCAGCGCGCGGGAGCCGTCCGGAGCCGACCGCAGCCCCGAGCCGTCCAGCCAGGCGGTGTCGGCCCTCGCCCCCAGGGCCAGGACGGCGGCCCCCGCCGCCACCCGGGTCCCGTCGGACAGGACGGCGCCCTCCAGCACCCGGCCGCCCAGGAAACCCGCCACCGAGGTCCCCGGCCGTGCGTCCACCCCGGCCGCGGCGCCGGCGCGGGCGACGAACCCGCCCACCACCGGCCCCGCCGCCCGTTCCAGGGGCAGCCGTGCCCGGTACACGTGCGTCACCGCGACCCCGAGGGCGCGGGCGGCCGAGGCGACCTCCCCGCCGAGGAACCCGCCACCCACCACCAGCAGCGGGCCGCCGTGTTCGAGCGAGCGCAGCAGGCCGCGCGCGTCCCGCAGCCCCCGCAGCAGGTGCGTTCCCCCGGCGGGCGGTGTGCCGGGGCCCGGCCAGGGGACGGCCGAGGCGCCGGAGGCGACCACCAGACCGTCGTAGTCAAGGACGGAGCCGTCGTCCAGCGCCACCCGGTGCGCGGCCCGGTCCAGGCCCACGGCGGACCTTCCCAGGAGCCACCGCGCGTCCAGGTCCGGGGGGAGGGGGAGCGCGTTCTGCGCCTCCGTCCGGCGCCCCGTCAACAGGTCCTTGGACAGGGTCGGACGGTCGTAGGGCAGATGGGGCTCGTCGCCCACCAGGGTGATCCGCCCGCCGAAGCCCCGTTCCCGCAGGGCCGTCGCCACGCGCAGCCCCGCCAGGCCCGCGCCCACCACGACGACCGCTGCGCCCGGCCCCTGCCGTCCCCTCATACCGCGCCCTCCCCGACCGTGATCGCCCGGACCGGGCAGCTCCGCGCCGCCCGCGCCACCGCCTCCCCGTGTTCGGGGCCGGGTGACTCCTCGTACAGCAGTTCCTCGTCGTCGTCGAAGGAGAAGACCCCGGGGGCGGCGAACACGCACTGCCCGTGGTTCTCACACGACGCCCTGTCGACACGAACCCTCATCGGACCCCTCCCGTGACCGCCGCCGGACCGACCGGCGGATTGAATTTGGAGTACTGCGGAACACCGGGGGACAGGAGCCCTCCGGACACCGCGTCCACCACCCCCTCGACCGCGAACTCCACCGTCCGCTCACCCGTTTCCTCGCCCCACAGCACGCGGGCCCTCCCCGTGAGCCACAGGAGGCCGCCCGTCTCCCAGTCGGGGACCAGCAGGCCGGCGCGCGGGTTCAGCGCCAGGTTGCCCAGCGTCATGAACATGGCGTTTCCGACGTAGTCGGGCCAGCTGAGCAGGGTGGGGGAGTGCACCCGCACGAAGCCGGGGGCGCCGCCCCGGTGGCTGGCGTCGGTGTCACCGGTGTCGCTCGCGGTGGCGACGAAGAAGGTGTCCGCCCGCCTCAGGAGGTCCTGCTGCCCGCCGGTCAGACGTTGCGACCGCGCGGGGTCGCCCGCCCCGCCCCCGTCCCGGGGCCCGGCCCTCCACGGGGACGCGGGGAGGACCTCGCGCTTTTGGATGTACTTGGGGCAGTTGGCGTACACCTGCTCCGTGGCGATCCGCAGCCCGCCGCCGCGGGGGCTCGCGGTGCCGTTGATCCGCATGCGCCGACGCGTGGCGGGTTCGATGGCCAGGGCCCCGACCGGGACGGGCGGGGCCGCCCGGCCGAGGACCCCGGCCAGCGGGTCGCCGGTGTGCGGGGTCGCGCCGACGTCGAGGGTGCGCGGTTCGCGGGCCCGCAAAAACCCGGGCGGCCCCGTGACCGGTGAGCACCACAGGTCGCCCCGGTCGTCGGCGGCGCCCACGACGAGCAGGGGCTGCGTGGCCAGGAACTCGGCGGCGACGTCGGGTATCGCGTCGCCGACGGCCCCCTCGGAGAACGCGGCCCGGTCGGACAGGGCGGCCCTGGCCTGGACCTCTCGTTCTCCCCGGTGGTAGGTCATGCCCTTCTCCTCCAGGAGTGGGGCGGTGCCCCCCGTGGGGGAGCACCGCGTGGGATGGATGCCGCGTAGACGTGCGGTTAGAAGAACCCGCAGGTGGGGGCGGAGGCGACGGGTGCCTGGGCGCTCTCGGCCCCGGTGGGTGCGTAGATCTCCAACCGGATGCCGTCCGGGTCGTAGAAGAACACGCCGCCGGACTCCGCGCCCTCCCCGTGCGGGACGACGCCGTCGTAGGCGAACTCCACGGCGGTCTCGCGCAGCCGTACCTCGGTCTCACGGACCTCCTCCACGGTGTCCACCTGGAAGGACAGGTGGTGCAGTCCGGCGACGTCCTTGCGGAACGCCTCGCCGCTCTGCTGCCACAGGGTCAGCACGATCGTGCCCTCGTGCCCGAGGAAGGCGAACTCGCGCCCCTCCTCGGTCCCCTCGCCCATGGTCTCCAGACCGAGGACGCGCAGGTAGAAGTCCAGCGAGCGGCGGAGGTCGGTGACGTTCAGGCCCACGTGGCCGGTCCTGCTGATGGTCGGCGCCATGGCGCACCCCGTTCCTGTCGGTGGCGGCACGAAGATGTAACCGCCAAAAGCGACAGTAGAGGGTTAGTTGCGCAAAGTGCAACCCTTGAAATAGATTTCAAGGGTTAGTGCTGGTGGGTGGTACACATAGCGGGAACGACGACGGGGCCGGTCCGGCGCACCGAGGCGGGTGCGGCGGCGCCCGGCCCCGTCCCGGCGAACACGACCGGCCCGACCGCGCCCGCCCCGCACGGCGGGCAACCGCCGGACGGGCCGACCGGACCACACGGAGGGGTACACGATGGAACCGGGGCGCACACGCCCGCTCGTGGGCGAACCGCTCGCGATGGACCTGCTCAACACCCGCTGGGTCGCGGGCGGCACCGACCACGACCTGCTCGACTCCCTGGACGGTCTCCGCCAGTGGTTCGGGGAGATCGGAGGGGCCGACCGGTTCACCGCCGACGAAGCCGCGCGCGAGAACCTTCTCCTCACCCGCGACGCGCTCGCCCGCCTCGCCGACACCCCCGGGGACCCCGACCCCGAGGCCGCCGCCGTCCTCAACCGGGTGCTCGGCCACGGCGCCGTGTACCGGTTCCTGGACGGGGACCGGGCGGACGCCGTCACACGCTTCGACGACCCCGCCTGGGCGCCGGCCTGGTCGGCGGCGGCCGACTACCTCGACCTGCTCTCCGCGGCCCCCGACCGCATCCGCCGCTGCGCCGGCCACGCCTGCGTCCTGCGCTTCTACGACACCTCCCGCAACGGCACCCGGCGCTGGTGCTCCATGGCCGGGTGCGGGAACCGGGCGAAGGCCGCCCGGCACCACGCCCGGGAACGGGACGGCGGCACAACGGGCTGAGCCGGCGCGGATGCCGGGGGCCGGGTGCTGGGGCCCGGCCCAGTGGGAGGGGGCGGTACCGGGGCGAACGCCCCGGCACCGCCCCCTCCCGGCGGACCCCTGCGGGGGTCAGCCCGCGTTCGGGACCACGACGGCCCGCCCGGCGACCTCCCCCGCCTCCAGCCTCCGGTACGCCTCCAGGGCGTCCTCCATGGCGAACCGCTCCACCTCCGGGCGGATCTGCCCCGCCCGGTACATGTCCACGACCTCCCACAGGTCCTCCACCGTGCCCCAGTAGCTGTTGGTCAGGTAGGACTCGTAGGGGTTGGTGAAGAACGAGAACTCGTGGGTGCCGCCCGCGATGCCCACCACCGTCAGGCTCCCGCCCTGGGCCAGCGACGATGCCGCCGTCGCGATGGTCGGTGTGATGCCCACGAAGTCGAAGGCCGCGTCCACCCCCCGGCCTCCGGTGATCTCGCGGATCTGCTCCACCTGCCGGTCGCCCGCCCCGACGGTGACCGCCCCGCTCTGCTCCGCCCGGGCACGGGCCTCGGGCTTGACGTCGGTGGCGATCACGGTGGCACCGGTCAGCGCCCGCAGGATCTGCACGCCGATCTGCCCCAGCCCGCCCAGGCCGATCACCAGGGCATGGCGCCCGCCGCCGTTCAGGTGCGGCAACGCCTGCTTGACGGCGTGGTACGGGGTCAGCCCGGCGTCGGACAGCGGCGCCGCCTCCACCGGGTCGGCGTCGCCGAGCGGGACGAGGTGGTGGGCGGGCACGGTCACGTACTCGGCCATGCCGCCGTCGCGGCCCAGCCCGACCGCCAGGTAGGGCATGGTCGCGACGTTCTCGCAGTAGGTGTCCTGGCCCTTGGCGCACTTACGGCAGTGGCCGCAGCCGATCGGCCCGTAGGCCAGGTAGGCGTCACCGACCTTCACGCGCTCGCTCACGCCCTCACCGAGCTCCTCGACCCATCCGGCGTTCTCGTGGCCCAGCACGAACGGGGGCTTCTGCGCACCCGCCTGCCCCTTTTTGAAATGGCGGTAGACGCTCACGTCGGAGTGGCAGGCGCCCGCCCCGGCCACCCGGAGGAGGACCTGCCCCGGGCCGGGCGAGGGCCTGGGGACGTCGGTGAGTGACGGGAACTGCTCGTAGTTCTCGAAGACCACGGCTCGCATAGGGTGCTCCCCCAACTGTCGTAGGGACACGTCGGCGCCCACGGGTGAGACTCTCCGTGTCCGATCGGCCGCTCGACGTTATCAACGCGGGTTGGGGATGTCTGCCAATGAACGTCCCGAAAAGCGTTCGTTGTTCTTGACCCGCCCGATGAGTCCTGAGCCCCGACCGGATCGGTACGGGCGAGGGCCCCGACGGCAACCTCGTCCAGACCATCCAGCTCAGCGAGGAGAAGCGCCGCCATGGAGCGGCGCCGCAGGCGTCCGCTGCCCACCGGGCTCGGCGGCCCCTCCTCACCCGACGGAGAGCTCGCCGAACGCCCGGAGGTGCCCTGGCCGGAACCGCCCGTTCCCGGAACTGGGCACCGCACCCACGCGTCCCGCGACCGGGGCCGTTGCGCACCCCGGCGCGCGGGACGGCCCAGGGCGTTCAGTCCCGGCTCAGCACCCGGTGCAGGATCTGCGAGAACTCGTCCGGGTGCGATTCGTACCCCAGGTGGTCGCCGGGGAAGGCCACCGGCTCCGACCCCAGCCGTGCGGCCAGCGCGAGCCCGATGTCGTGGATGAGCTCGCCCTCGGACCCCGTGCCGAGCCCCACCACCACCCTCGGCGCGCCCCCGGCCAGGGCCTCCACGTCGGGGCGGTACAGGGAGATCGGCAGGAGTCCGTGGCGCAGGAAGTAGTCGAAGTTCCCGCTGACCCGCTCGAACGTCGCGAGCTCCTCCTCGCCGGGAGGGGGCGCGTCATGGCCCCACAGGCCCTCGCCCTCCGCCTCCTCGCCGGAGTCCAGGCCGTTCAGCCCCAGGAACTCGCCCATCGCCGCGTCGACACCCTCGCGGAGGTAGGTCTCGTAGACGTGGCGGTCCCTGGCCTCGGCCGCGGCGGGGTCGTCGAGCACGGGCACACAGGCCGGTTCGTGGGCGACCAGAACGCGCACGAGGTCGGGGCGGCGAGCCGTCAGGGCGAGCCCGACCTGTCCGCCGCCGCTGGTGCCGAACACGTCCACGGGGCCGCCGCCGAGCTCCTCGACCAGGCGGGCCGCGTCGTCGGCGTGCACGTCCACCCGCTGCTCGACGGGTTCGCCGTCAAGGGTGCTGCGCGAGTTGCCGCGCGGGTCGTAGGCGACGGTCGTGTAGCGGTCGGCGAGCAGCCGGGCGATCCCGGCGAGGACCCCGGCGTCCTGCGGGCCGCCCGGGATCATCAGCAGGACGGGGCCGGAGCCGCGCACCTCGTGGTGGATGCGTGCGCCCGGCACCTTCAGTGTGCGGACCTCGGGTTCGTGCGTCGACATGGCTGGGTCTCCTCCTCGAAGGACGGCTGGGAGCGCGGGAACGGTCACGTGCTGCTGACCACCATGCGGTTGCCCTCGCTGTCACGGAACTCGGCGACGGTGAGCCCCGGCTGGTAGGGGGCCTCCTGCGGTGCGGTGACGATCTCCACCCCCTGCTTCTCCAGCGCCGCGACCGTCCCCGCCACGTCCTCGTCCACCAGCACCATGACGGGTTCGGGGGAGTGGGCCTCGTCGGCGCGCCGGACGAAGTGCAGGGACGTGGCCGCACCGGGGAAGCCGAGTTCGATCCACCGCCACCCGTCGTCCCCCATGGGGGCGTCGGCCACCACCCGGCAGCCGAGCCTGCCGGTGTAGAACGCCTTGGCCCGGTCCTGGTCGAACACGGGAAGCTCCGCGAACTGTACGTGCACCGTCGTCACCTCTCCTCGAAACGGTTCTCCGCGGTGAACCGGAAGCAAACTAGACTGTCCAGTACCGCACTTGCACCAAACTAGACCGTGCAGTACCAATGGGTCAACCATGACGACTTCGACGACGGGCGGTCGCACGACGGTGGCGGACACACAGAACCCTCCCGGGGCGACCGGCGGCCGGGGCCGCTCGGCACGCAAGCGCCGGGCCATCCTGGACGCGGCGCGGGAGGTCTTCCTCCGGGGCGGCTACCTCGGTACCAACATGGACGAGATCGCCGCGCTCTCAGAGGTGTCCAAGCAGACCGTCTACAAGCACTTCGGCAGCAAGGAGGCGCTGTTCGTCGAGATCGTCACCAGCATGACCTCCGGCGCGGGCGACACCGTCCACGACCAGCTGCCCCAGCCCGCCCGAGGCGACGACCTGGCCCAGTACCTGCGCGAGTACGCGTACCGGCAGCTCACCGTGGTGCTCACCCCCGACCTGATGCGGCTGCGCCGCCTCGTCATCGGCGAGGTGCCCCGGTTCCCCGAACTCGCCAGGGTCCTCCACGAGGGCGGGCCCGCGCGCGCCATGCGTTCCATGGCCGCCCTGTTCGAGCGCCTGGCCGACGAGGGCCGCCTCACCGTGGACGATCCGCGGACCGCCGCCTCCCACTTCAACTGGCTCGTCATGGCCGAACCGGTCAACCGGGCCATGCTGCTCGGGGACGAGGCCATCCCCTCCCCGCAGGAGCTTCGACGCCACGCCGCCGACGGCGTGCGGGTCTTCCTCGCGGCGTACGGACCCGGGGCGGGACACGCTCCGCGGTAGCAGCCGGGCGGCGCTACCGGCGGGGCCGCGCCGGCCCGGAGCCCCTGCCGCCACCGAGTCCGGCTCCGCCGACCGGTGGCTCCGGCACGCCCGGAAGCGCTGGGAAAGTCCGTGTCACTGCGCGGGCACCGTGAACTCGGCCCAGATCGCGGCGCCCACCCCCTCGTCGGGGAACAGGGCCCGGCGCGTACCCCAGCGCTCCGAGAGGCGGTCGATCAGGACCAGCCCCTGACCCAGGGACACATCCGGCCACACCCCCGGCAGACCCTCGCACGGGAACTGCGGCACAGCGCTGCGCGCACCCTCACCCACCATCGACAGGCACAGCACCGACCCGCGGTCGGGCACCCCGTACAGGGTCAGCGTGCGGAGCATACGGCCCCCCCGGGGGTCGGGCCCCACGTGCTCCACCGCGCTCGAGAACATCTCGCTCGCGCAGAGCACCATGTCCGAGACCAGGTCCTCCGTGACGTCGGTGAGCAGCTCCAGGTCGGTGCGCAGCTCGGATCTGACCCGGCTCGCCCCGGTGGGGACGCGAGGGTACACACGGGGACTCCACCTCCAGCCGGGTGCGGCGGTCTGCGGGCTGTACGGCGTGATGGACATGCGGCTTCTCCCTCTGGAGCGGTGCTTCGGGCAGTGGCCCTGGGGGCGGTCGAACACGTGCCGGGACGGAGAGCCCCTCCCGGCGGGGGGCTACCGGCTGGACGCGAACACGGCGTGCGGTTCGTCCAGCCACACCAGCTGATGGTCGAAGGACACCGTCAGGCCGAACCGGGTGCGCTCCGGGCGGCCGGCCTCCACCCACAGCTCGTGCGCGGCCTCCAGCTCGTGGAACAGCCGCCGCGGACCGTGCTGGCGGACCTCGTACCCGCTGTCCCGCTGCTCGGGGTCGATGTGCCACGACGCCCACGACCACGTGTGCGGATCGATCAGGTACACCGTGTACCGCGGGTCCGCCGGGTCCGCGGCGAACCGCGTCCGGTGCACCACCGTGGGCATCCGCACCCCGACCGCGAACGCACCGTCGGGGTTCCGGATCGGCTCCTCCGGCCCCAGACGCGTCCGGGTGACCGTGAAATCGGAGTCCGGGCGCACGTAGGTCTCCACCATGGACAGGGGGTCGCGGACCGGGCGCGCCCCCGCGTGCCCGCTCCCCACCACCGGCCCGCGCGCCGTGCCGTACGCGCCCACCTCCAGGTCCACCAGGACCCCGTCGTGGAAGGAGTTGGTCCACGTGGTCAGCACCCGCCCGCCGGGCTGCGTCTGCGCCACCCACGAGTAGGGGACCCGGCGCACCGCCACACAGCTGAGCACCCGGTCGAACGGGGCCCGCGCCGCCCAGCCCTGCGTGCCGTCCCCGCTCACCACCAGAGGGGCGAACCCGGCGGCCATCAACGAGACCCGGGCGTTCTCGGCGAGGGCGAAGTCGATCTCCACCGACGTCACGGCGTCGTCCCCGAGCCGGTACGACAGCAGCGCCGCGCCGTAGCCCGTCCCGGTGCCCACCTCCAGGACCCTCATACCGGGGGAGACCCGCAGCAGGTCCAGCACCCGCGCCAGCCCCGACGGCGCCGGCGAGTCCGTCACCGGATGGGCGGGGCCCTCCCGGGCGCCCCCTCCCACCCCGACGGCCACCGGGAGGTCGGCGTAGGCGGCCTCCCACCACCCCGGCTCGTCCTCGCGCCGGTCCACAGGGGATCCGCCCCCCTCGATGACGTCCGGCAGGAACAGGTGGCGCGGCACCATCTCGAACGCCCGCCGCCACGCGGGGGTCAGATCGCCGTCCACGGACAGGCGGGCGACGAGTCTCCTGTGCGCGGGGATCACCGGTCGACCCCGCCGGAATCGGCGCCTTCGCCACAGGGCGGAAGGGGATAGGCGCAGGTGGAGGAAACGACGCGGGTGCCCGTGGGGGAAACGACGGCCCCGGGTTCGTGGCCGTCGACGTTCCTCCTGTGACCATTGTGGGGGGTGGGATTCATGATCACGCTCCTCGTGGCACCGTCGAAGAAGACGGAAACAGGGTCTTCCGCCCATTTCGGGGGCTAGCGATTCCGGGTAAGGATGTCTATGGAGATGTAACGCCGTCCGCCCCTGCCCCTGGAATTCCGAGCCGATATACACCGGCGGTATGAATGCCCGAGTTACCGGTCACCCCCCGACCGACCCCGCCACCCTCCTTCTGGTCCCGCGCCGACGTGCGCCGATCCCTCGCCGACCAGGACGCGGGGGCTCTGCTGCGCCTGGTCAGGCAGTACACGGGCGCCAGCCAGCAGGCGATCGGCGCGGCCACCGACCTCGCACAGCCCCACGTCAGCGCGATCATGTCCGGACGGCGCTCGGTGACCGCCCTGCGGACCTGGCAACGGGTGGCCGACGGGCTGTCCATGCCCACCGACGCCCGACGCGTTCTCGGCCTCTCCGAATCGGAAGGGGGCGATATCGGCGCGGATCGGGGTACAGGCTCTTCAGCGCACGGCATGGACGAATTGTGGTCTGCGCCGAGAACAGCGCAGGACATCGCCGAGATCACGCTGAGGGATCTGATGAAACGCAGGGATGCTTTCGCGGTCGGTGGCGCTCTCATCATGGGCGCCACATTGACGGAAGTACTGGAACACTGGCTGCTCCCCGCACTGGCCACTTCCGGCCACGGGCCGAGCAACATCGGGGAATCGGAACTGGGGAGGATCGAGGCCGCAACCGTGGCGCTGCGCCACTGGGACGACCGGTGGCGGATGGGCATCCGCCGCAAGGCCGTGATCGGACAGCTCTCGGAGGTGTCCGAACTGGTCGAGGAGACCCAGCCGGCACCCGTCCAGGCGAGACTGTTCGCCGTCATGGCCGAACTGTCCAAGATCGTCGCGGCCATGTCCTACGACGCGGGGGACCACCCCACCGCGCAGAAGTACTACACGTTCTCCCTGCGGGCCATCCACCAGGCGGGGCCCGAACACCGCCTGTACGGGGTCGGGGTACTCGCCGACATGGCCCGCCAGATGCTGGACCTCCACCGTCCCGACGACGCCCTCGACATCTCGCGGCTGGCCCTGGACAGCGCCCACGCCCACCGCGCCCCCGAACGGGTGCTGGCGATGCTGCGCACCCGCGAGGGCTGGTCGTACGCCCGGATGGGCCGGACCGAGGCCTACCGGCGCACCGTCTCCCAGGCCGAGGAACTGCTCGACGGGGGAGAGGGCGGGGAGGTCCCGGAGTGGGCGCGCAACTTCGACCGCGCCGAACTGTCCGGGGTCGTGGGTGCCCGCTACCGCGACCTCGCGGGCGGACAGAACGACGGGGCGGCACGGCGCAGGTTCGCGGAGGCCTCCGCCCAGCACATCGGCCGGGCGCTCCGGCTGCGCGACCCGGCCAAGAAACGCAGCCGGGCCTTCGACCTCGTGGGGCTCGGGCGCACCTACCTGCTGCTCGACGAACCGGAGGAGTCGGTGCGGGTCGTCCGCCAGGCCGCGGCGATCCAGCGCTCGCTCGACTCGGGGAGGGTGCGCCGGCGCATACACGACTGGTACACCGAGTCGGCCGCCTTCCACCGTGAGCCCGCCGTGGCCGAAACGCGTGACGAATTATCGCGTACTCTGCTTGCCCAGTAGACGGAAAGGAATGGTAACAAGTGAAAAGGATCGGAATCACTGGCCACTCGAACCTCTCCGCTGACAGTGCGGAACTGGTACGAAAGGCCCTGGTGGACGCACTGGAAGATTACAACGACGACGACCTCATCGGCGTCTCCTGCCTGGCGCGCGGCGCCGACCAGCTCTTCGCGGAGGAGGTCCTCGCCGCCGGGGGAACCCTGGAGGTCGTCCTGCCCTCGGCCGACTACCGGGAGGCCAAGGTCAAGCCGGAGAACCGCGAGGGCTTCGACGGACTGCTGGTCCGCGCGCACATGGTGCGGTACATGCGCCACCTGACCGCGGGACGCCGAGCCTACGAGGACGCCAACGAGGCGGTGCTCGGCGGGGTCGACATGCTCTTCGCGGTGTGGGACGGCCAACCCTCCGGAGGCGGGGGAGGGACGGCGGACGCGGTGCGCGTCGCCACGGAGCGGGGACTCCCGGTCAACGTCATCTGGCCCGAGGGGGCCAGCCGGGACTAGTTCGCGCGGGACCCGGCCGGAGTCCACCCCGGCCGGGCCCCGCGCGGGACCCGGCCCGTCCTCCGCTACTTGGACTCGACCTGTCCGAACCCGTCGGGGCCGCCCGTCAGTGCCTCCTGCGCCCTGGGCCACGCGTCGTCACCGGGCCGGAACCGGCTGCGCAGGTAGGCGGCGCAGAGCCGCCCGAGCGCGGCGACCCGCTCGGGGTTCTCGTCCGTGGTCTCGGCGGCGTCGTACCCGGCGATCCCGCCGAGTCCGTGCTCGGCGCCGAACAGGGTGAGCAGGGTCTTGGGCCCGGGGGCGAGGTGGTACGGGTCGGCGTACCAGTCCGGTCCCATGTCCGTGAAGTGCCGGGGGTCGTCCTTGTCGCCGGCCACGACCAGCGCGGGCGTGGCCATCGTGGAGAAGTCGATGCTGCGGATGACCGGAATCCGCTCGACCATGGGGCCGGTCAGGGCGTCGCCGCCCCTGCCCGGCGCGGCCAGCAGGACCCCCTGCCCGATCCGCGGCTCGGCCAGGTCCACCTCCTCCCCGGTATCGGGGTCCGTGACGCGGGCGCCCAGGAGGAGGGCAGCGGTGAAGCCGCCGAGCGAGTGCCCGGCCACGGCGACGCTGCCGTGGTCCACGCGTCCGGCGAGCTGCGGCACGGCGTTCTCGATCACGTCGAGCCGGTCGAGGACGTGGGTCATGTCCTCGGCGCGTGAGCGCCAGGACATGGGCTCTCTCGGAGTGTCCGCGAGCACGTGCTGGAGTGTTTTGGAGCTGAGGTGGGTGGGTTGGACGACGACGAAGCCCAGCGCCGCCCAGAGGTTGGCGAGGGGGCCGTAGCCGTTGAGCGAGGACAGGTTGTTCGAGAAGCCGTGGCCGTGGGAGAGGAGGATGACCGGCAGGTCGGTCCCGCTCGCGGGAGCGGTGACACGTACCTGCAGGACCACGGGGCGCCCGGGGACGGGAAGGACCACGGGGCCGAACGACAGCACGGGGGCGGGCGGGTCGACGGTGACGCGGGTGGAGGCCGCTGAACTCATGGTGTGTCCTGTCCTTCGGTTCTTGCCGGAAGCTCCGGCCGCCGCTCTGGTGGCGCCGGTGGGGCGTGGGCTGGGAGGGGTGTGGGTCGGGAGGGGTGCGGGTCGGGAGGGGTGCGGGTCGGGCGGATTGGTTCCGACGTAGGGTATAAGCAAGCGGAACGTCGCTCCGCTTAATATACGGAGCAGAGTTCCGTTTTGCAAGCGGAACGCCGCTCTGCTTCATTGGCGGCTGGAGGAAGGAAGGAGGGTGTGATGCCCACAGCGGACAACGCAGGGAAGGCGCCGGGGCCGGGCAAGCGGGCCGACGCGGTGCGCAACCAGCAGAAGCTCCTGGCCGCCGCCGCCGAGGTGTTCGTGACCTCGGGCGTCGACGCGCCGATCCGCGAGATCGCCGCCAGGGCGGGGGTCGGGATGGGGACCATCTACCGCCACTTCCCGACGCGGGCCGACCTCGTGGTCGCCGTCTTCCGCCACCAGGTCGAAGCCTGCGCCGAAGCCGGGCCGGCCCTGCTGGCCGAGGCCGACTCCCCGATGTCGGCTCTGCGCCAGTGGATCGACCTGTTCGTCGACTTCCTCGTCACCAAGCACGGACTCGCCAACACGCTGCAACCGGACAGCAGCGGCTTCACCGCGCTCCACACCTACTTCCTCGACCGGCTGCTGCCCGTCGCCGAGCAGCTGCTCGGCGCTGCGGTCGAGGCGGGAGAGGTCAGGTCGGGCGTGGGCGCCTACGAACTGATGCGCGGCGTCGGCAACCTCTGCATCGGATCCGAGGGCGACCCGCGCTACGATCCGCGCAGACTGGTAGCGCTGCTCCTCCAGGGGCTCCAGCAACCGGACGCTTCCTGAGGCCCACGGGCAGGGCGGGGGAGTCGCGGTGTGCGTTGAGTTGAGGCTGATGTGAGCCGAACGTGTCTGCCGGGGGCCGGGGGCCGGGGCGCTTCCATGGACGACGTGTGGAAGAGGATGTGTGACAGAGGCGGTGCGCGCGAGAATGGTTGAGGCCCGGTTTCGTCGGTTGGGGTTCGCGTCGCCAGTGTGTCCCTTTTGGGTTCTTGTGGGCCTCATGGCTGATTCTCGACAAGTTGCAAAATCGGTCGCTTGCCGCTGGTAAGTTGCCAGGTCATGGAGTCTGCTCCCCGCGCACGCGGGGATGGACCCTATGGCCGTACTTACGGGCGTATTCGTTGTTGCTGCTCCCCGCGCACGCGGGGATGGACCTTCGAATCCGTAGAAACGAACTCTGTTGATGCACTGCTCCCCGCGCACGCGGGGATGGACCCGTACGGTGTTGACGGCGAATATGGACCGGATACTGCTCCCCGCGCACGCGGGGATGGACCTGCGCGAAAACAACCGCACGTTAGCAACACTGCCTGCTCCCCGCGCACGCGGGGATGGACCCGGGGCGGGGTCGCCCTCGGGGATGGGGAACAGCTGCTCCCCGCGCACGCGGGGATGGACCCATGACCCTGAGAATCCGCACCGCCCACGAGGACTGCTCCCCGCGCAGGCGGGGATGGACCTATCGTGAACGGAATCATCAACGGCGTCACTGGCTGCTCCCCGCGCAGGCGGGGATGGACCCGCCACCGCCGCCGGGCGACTCCGGAGACTCCGCTGCTCCCCGCGCAGGCGGGGATGGACCCGCGGCCTGGTTGATGTTGCGGATCTTGCGCAGCTGCTCCCCGCGCAGGCGGGGATGGACCTGTTGCCGCGCCCCTGCGCCTCACTGAGGAAGGCTGCTCCCCGCGCACGCGGGGATGGACCCGTCGTTTTGCCGTCGCCGGTGGCCGCGCCGCGCTGCTCCCCGCGCACGCGGGGATGGACCCACGATCACGGTGCCGGGACTCGGTCCTACGAACTGCTCCCCGCGCACGCGGGGATGGACCCGAGCCCCTGGACACCATCAGCGTCAACAGCGACTGCTCCCCGCGCACGCGGGGATGGACCCGCGGCACCCAGGCCCTGGTCGAGCGGAGCGCCCTGCTCCCCGCGCACGCGGGGATGGACCCGTCGGTGCGATCCTGGCGGAGAACACCCAGGTCTGCTCCCCGCGCACGCGGGGATGGACCCGCGCCTGGGGCGGACGTGGACGCGGCCCTCGTCTGCTCCCCGCGCACGCGGGGATGGACCCCGCCGCCGCCCGCGAACGCGCCCGGTGCTGCGCTGCTCCCCGCGCGGGGATGGACCCCCAGGCAAGGAGGTGCTGCCCGCGCCGACGGAGCTGCTCCCCGCGCACGCGGGGATGGACCCTACGGCACCACCAACCCGTTCGCCGCCGTCCTCTGCTCCCCGCGCACGCGGGGATGGACCCCATAGATTCCGCCAGTTGTCAAGCAAAGTTCGCTGCTCCCCGCACGCACGCGGGGATGGACCCATCAGTGATGACGTCGATCAGAAGCGTCAACACTCGTTCGCGTGTTCAAGGAACACCCACGAGGCACGCGGCCAGGGAATGTCCATGAGATTCTGCGGCAGAACCGGTCCGGAGCCGCGCGGTCGAGGGCACAGCGGCACGTAGACCGGGCAAGCCGCGACGGGGCAAGGGCCCTGAGGGCAGAACCGCGTCGAGCGGCAGGGCGGAGCGGAGCGGCTTTTTGTCGGTCCGGGCGGATAGAAACGAACGATCTGTCCGTCACCCACTGCGAGGTACCCCTGATGCGTCCCGCCCTGCCCCTACCTCCGGCCGATGAGGGCACCCCGGTGCCTGGCATGCTGCTGATCCGCACCGACAACGACGACGCCGCCTGGCGCGACGTGCTCCACCGCATGGGCGAACTGCCCGGCCTGGTCACCCCAGGTTCGGGCGACGGTGCACCCGCCCTCGCGCCGGAGGAGGAGATCATTCCCCGGCGTCTGGTGGTGGTGGACGATCCTGCCTGGCGGGGCGCCACCCCCGAGGAGGTGCGCGAGGCTCTGCGCGAAGACGGGACGTGGGTCCCCGACCTGGTCCTGATGGCCACCGAGCGGACCGCGGCCACTCCGCATTCGCGCCCGTTGCGGGCGTTCCGCGACGACGGTGATGACGACTTGTACCTGTTCCGGATCACTCCTCTCCAAGCCGCCTTGACCTACCTGGTACTGCACCTCAACGACGTGGACAGCACCTTCGACGATTTCTATGAGTGGTCGCCCATCGCCCCTGAATGGGAGCCCGAAGAGGGCGAGGACCTCGATGAATGGGAGGCCGGCCTGCCCGACCCCGTAGGCGCCTACCTGGAGAGGCTGGACCCCGTCCCGCGCTACACGCCCCCGGCCCGCCCCCTTCCCCTGCTCACCCAGGAGAACGAGGGCCTGATCGTGCGCACCGACTTCAGCGACGACACCGCCTGGGAAACGCTCCTCGAAATGACATACCGCCCGGGTGACGGCAACCCCATCGACGACTTCAGTGACTACATCGACACGGTGCACGACTCGGTATTCGAGGGCGCCACCCCGGAACAGGTCCTGGCGGTGCTGCGCGAGAGCCCGGACGACTCCGGGCAGCCGGACTTCGTGATGATCGCGGACGGGGCCACCATGCGCGACCCCGGCCACCCCGTCCTGGTCGTGCCCTTGGAGGGCCGAATCGGGTGTGCGTTCCGCCTGGCCCCCGACCAGGTCGGGAACATGGCGGTCAACCTCGCGATCGGCAACATGGACATCGAGGACTTCATGGATGACGAAACCCTGAAGGCCATCAGCGGCTAGGGCGGTGATCAGCCCGCAAACGGCGACGGGCTGACCGGCACGCGCACGTCGACGCCGAGTTGTCCGGGGCCTGGAACTGCTCCCCGCGCACGCGGGGATGGGCCCGGTCGGAGCTCACCGGCCGCCCTCGATCGGAAGACCGCTCCTCCCCGGACCACCCTCTCCTTCGTGCCTGCCCCGAAGGTGCGCTGACCGCTGCCCTGAGACGGGAGGGGGTGGCCGTCAGACCAAGGCGGTCCCGATCTTGCTTAACTCGCAGGAAAGTGAAACGCTTAACTCCATGGAAAGTCATGAGTCGCCCCACGGCAGAACCCCGAAGGACGCCCAAGCCGCCCTCGACTCCCTGAACACCGACCGCTCCGCCCTGGCCGACCACATCGTCACGCCACCCTGGTTCTATCCGGCTCTTGCGGCCATCACCACGGTCATCGTCGCCGCCCCTGCCTCCCCCACACCCTTCGTGCAGCTCATGGTCGTCGCCGCCGCAAGCATCGCCCTGGTCTTCCTGGTGCTGGCCTACCAGAAGCGCACCGGCCTGGCGATCAGCCGCACGGCCGGACCCCGCAGCCTGGGGGTGCTGCTCGTGCTCGGCGCACTCGTGGCGGTGCTGCTCGTGGCCTCGTTGGCACTGGCTCTCTTCGAGGGGAAGCCATGGGTGGCCGTCACCGCCGGCCTCACCTACGTCACGATGCTGGCCGGATGCCGTGTCTACGACCGCGTCTACGACACCGAGCTGCGCAGTGGCCGCTGACCCCCGCTTCGACGAGGCCATCCACGCGCCCAACCGCCTGCGCATCTGCGGGTTGCTGCGCCCGGTCGACAGCGCCGACTTCGCGGTTCTGCGCTCGGCTCTGGGACTGAGCGAGGCCAACCTGTCCAAAACGATCCGAAGCCTGGCCGATCTCGGTTACGTGCGCACCGCCAAGTCCGCGTCGCCTTCCCGTGAGGACGCGCGCCGCACCACGACGGTCTCCCTGACCTCCGCCGGGAAGCGGGCCTTCGACGCCCATCTGGCCGCACTGCGCGACCTGGCGGAGGGGCGGCTCTCTCCCTCCGTCGATCGCCACGACGGCTGAGCCAGGGCGCACACACCCTCCGCCTCCCGCACGTGATAGGGAATTGACGATGAAGACCTTCACTCTGCCCGGCACCGAGATCACCGCACCCAACGTGGTGCTCGGCCTGATGCGCATCCAGGAGAAGAGCGACGAGGAGGTACGCACCCTCGTACGCACCGCGATCGACTCGGGCATCACCTTTCTCGACCACGCCGACGTCTACGGCAGCGAGCCGCACGGCTGCGAGCGCCGCTTCGCCGAGGCGATGCGGCTGAGCCCCGCCGAGCGCGAACAGCTGGTGATCCAGACCAAGGCCGGGATCGTCCCCGACGGTCCGTACTTCGACTTCTCCTACGAGCACATCATGGAGACCGTGCACGGATCGCTGCAGGCGCTCGACACGGACTACATCGACATCCTGCTGCTCCACCGCCCGGACGCACTCGTGGAACCGGAGGAGGTGGCACGCGCGTTCGACGAGCTCGCCGACGCGGGCAAGGTCCGCGCCTTCGGCGTCTCGAACCACACCCCGAGGCAGATCGACCTCCTGCGCCGCTACGTGACGCAGCCGATCGTGGCCAACCAGGTGCAGCTCTCGGTCACCCACGCCCCACTCATCGCCCAGGGCGTGGCCGCGAACATGCAGGGGCTGGACCAGTCCCTCAGCCGCGACGAGGGCCTCGTCGACTACTGCCGCCTGCACGACATCACCATGCAGGCGTGGTCCCCGTTCCAGGCCGGTTTCTTCGACGGGCCGTTTCTCGGCTCGCCGCGCTTCCCCGAGCTGAACGCGGTCATCGACCGGCTCGCGGCCAAGTACGGCGTGCCGCCGATCGCGATCGCGATCGCGTGGATCACCAGGCACCCCGCGCAGATGCAGGTGGTCATCGGCACCACCACGCCCGAGCGCGTCACCGCCGCCGCCCAGGGCTCGGACGTGCCGCTGACCAGGGCCGAGTGGTACGAGGTGTTCCGCGCCGCCGGGTACACCGTCCCGTAGGTCCACACGCAGCGGCCTGCCGAACGGGTGCAGTGCCTTTTGCCCGTCCGTTCGGGAGGCCGCTCCGGCGGTCGACCGGCCTCCCGCGCACGATCGACGCCTCCGTTCCCGCGCCCGCGCCGCGACGGGCGCGGGAGGTGATCGGGAGGTGATCGGGAGCGAGAGCGGGGCGCCGGTGTACAGGCCCCAAAAGCCCTGCCACACCGGCATGAATCGCAGGTGCCGGGCGCCGCGCCTCGGCTCGTCAGGGGGTCGTGTCGTCTATCATCAGTGCCACTAGATCCCGGCTAATAGTGGGATTCCAGGAGTGTGAACGCTGGATTCTCAACTTTGCGGCGGCCCCCTGCGTACAGAGGTAGATGTTCCGATGACTGACGACCCGTCCCTTGCCACTTCCGCCCCGGGTTCCGAGCGGCCCCCGCAGATCGACACCACGCGGACCCACTCGGCCCGGATCTGGAACTACTGGATGGGCGGCAAGGACAACTACCCGGTCGACCGCGAGGCCGGCGACCAGGTGGCCGAGTTCTTCCCCGAGATCAGGGACCTGGCCCGCACCAGCCGTGACTTCCTGATCCGCGTCGTGACGCACCTGGCGGGCGAGGCGGGCATCCGCCAGTTCCTCGACATCGGCACCGGGATGCCCACCGCCAACAACACCCACGAGGTCGCCCAGTCGGTCGCCCCGGAATCGCGCGTGGTCTACGTGGACAACGACCCGCTCGTGCTCGCGCACGCGCGCGCACTCCTCGTCGGCACGCCCGAGGGGGTCACCGACTACATCGACGCCGACCTGCGCGACCCCGACAGGATCCTCGAACAGGCCGCGCAGACCCTGGACTTCGACCAGCCCGTCGCGCTCATGCTGATGGGAATCCTGGGCCACGTCCCCGAGGACGAGATCGTGCCGATCGTCCGCCGGCTCATGGACGCCCTGCCGTCGGGGAGCTACCTGGCCAGCTACGACGGCTCCAACACCAGCGAGGCCTACAACGCGGCCATCGAGGTCGGGAACAAGCAGGGTGCGGTCCCCTACCTCCTGCGCAGCCCTGAGGTGATCGCGGCCCGCTTCGAGGGCCTGGAGCTGCTGGAGCCCGGCGTCGTCCCCTGCCCCCTGTGGCGCCCCGCCCCCATCGAGGTCGGCACCCGCCGCGGCATGGACCAGTACGGCGGGGTGGCGCGCAAGCCGTGATGCGCTGAGGCGCCACCGGCCCGTTCCCGAGAGGGAATGGCGCCCGCTCGGGGGACCGGACGCGAGCCCCTGACCGGTCGGCCCCGAACACGACAAGGCCTCCCCGGCGGATGCGAATCCGGCCCGGGGAGGCCTTGTCGTGGAGCGGTCCTCGTGGTGGCGGACTCCTCCCTTTCGCAAGGTCCATGGAGAGCCCAGCGGTTTCCGGCGCTCGTGGGCCCCGGGCCCGCGAGTACGGATGAGGTGCCGTCAGAGCAGGGGCGACAGCACGTGGTGGGCGAAGGCCCCGAGCGCCGCCGCCAGGGTGTGGCAGCACAGGGCCAGGCCGAGCCCTCCGCCCTCGCGAACCCGGCGGTGGGAACGGGGACGGGGGAGAGGCGGACGGGCAGCGGACCGGGAGACCCGGGCGGACTGCGTGAGCCGGGCGTCGTGGGTCTCCATCCAGGCGGGCAGGACACCGTGGCGCAGGCGGTAGTCCACCCTGGGGTTGCCCCGCATCTGGTTGAGAAGACGCTGTTCCCTGGTCTGGGCGGGCGGGTGCTGGGGGCGGGAGAAGCGATGACCCCGTGGCGCGTCCAGGACCGTGCGTATCCCGATGGACAGGGGTGGGGCGGACGCGCTCATCGGGCATCTCCGCTCATCGCAGAGGCGTCGAGGGCGAACTCGGCCCAGACCACGGTGCCCAGGCCCTCGCAGAAGGGGAAGTCCACCACCCGGCGGGTTCCCCACGCCGTGGCCAGGTGGTCGACGAGCAGCAGGCCGCGACCGCGTTCGGCGTCCTGCCACTCCTGCGGGGTGCGCTGGCGGGGGATCCGGGGCCTGCTGCCCCGGGCGCCGTCGTCGATGACGGACAGGCGCAGAGCGGCCCCGGCCCGGGAAGCTGCGGGAACCGCCAGGGTACGGATGACCCGCCCCTCGTCCTCGCCCGACCGCGAGTGGGCGACCGCGTTGGCGAACATCTCGCTCGCGCAGAGCACGACGGTCTCCACCAGGTCCGAGCCGATCCCGGCGAGCCGGGCCAGGTCGGCGCGCAGATCGGAGCGGACATGGCTGGTGGTCGCCAGGGTTCCGGCGTAGAGGCGCGGTTCCCAGCGGGGACCGGGTGCGGCGGGTGTGGGGGAGGCGGTAGGGGGCTGCGGCACAATGGTCATGTCGGCATCTCCTTGGTTAAGAACAAATGGGTGCTGGCCGAGCCCTGGGGGTGTTGTCATCACCCGCCGGGGCATTCGTGTGTCCGGTCAGGGACACGTGGGCAAGCGGCTGTCAGGCCGGTGAAGTGGTGTTCGAAGCGGTGTGGGCGGAGGGGTCGGTCCGGTCGGTGGCGGAGCCGGTGGTGAGGGCGCGCGGTTCGGGCCTGTCCGGGAAGCGTTCGGCGGCCTGCTCCAGGATCCGCAGGGAACTCGCGGCGGACAGGGACACCCCCTGGAGGGTGGCGAAGAGGTCGCCGTAGCTCTTGACCTGGGTGGCGTCGGTGACGAGGTGGCCAGGGCCGTGGGGGAGCGGGGCGTAGGCCAGGTTGTGCCGGGGTGAGAAGGACAGGGTCCAGAACGCGCCGCGCAGGCCGGGGTGGGGTGCCGTGCCCTCCGGGATGACGTGGACGGTGACACTGTCCGTCCTGGCGAGATCGCGCAGGTGGGACAGCTGTTCGCGCATGACCTCCGGTGGGGCGACGGGTCGGGTGAGGGCGGCCTCGTCGACGATCAGGTAGTAGTAGGGCGCTCCGGAGAACAGTCCCGAGATCTCGCGCACGGCGGGGCGGTCCGTGAGGAAGGAACTCGACTCCATCGGGCGCTCCGCCCGGAGCAGGGCGCGGGCGTACTTCTTGGTGAGGTAGCCGTCGGGCAGGACCAGGGGCGCGTAGTGGCGGACCTGGTAGGTCTGGAACAGGAGGTCGGCCACGGTCGCCCCGGTCTGCAACCGGGAGCTGAGGAGGGTCTGCGCCCAGGCGTCCCACAGGACGCCTTCCGCCTCCAGGGCCTTGTCCAGGTGACGGATGACCTTGCTGTCGGGCTCGGAGGAGCCGGTCTCGATGTCGTGGACCAGGTCGGGGTACGTCAGGGCCCCTTTCGCGAGGTCCTCGACGGACATACCGAGCCGCTCCCGCGCCGCCCGCACCCGCTCGCCGTACCGAGCCCATCCCGAGACCCGCTTCAGTGAAGCCTCCGTGTCGGGCGCTCCGGTCCGTGTCTGACGGATTGCAGCCATGACGTACCTCCTGTGCCGTGGAAGACATGCGCCTCGCTCGTTACGGAGAGGTTGAGGCTGATGACAAGTAGAGCCTATGAAATCCGCAGATGCAATCCGCATCTAAGAATTCCTTGCTTTATTTGTGGGTCTTCTGCAGGCAAGGCACTATGGACTGTATGACTATGAGTCCGACTGTCGCTCAATGGCAGCTTGCTACCGAGATGCGCAAATTGCGCGGAGATCGAAAGCTTGCTGACGTGGCTAGAGCCGTCAGGGTCAACGTCTCCACTGTGTCTCGCTGGGAGACGCCAGGTGTGGAAGGCGTGGTCCCTGGGCCAGGCAGCCTTGAGCGCCTGCTGGAGTACTACGAGCTGAAGCCGGAGGTCATCCAGCGCTTCCTCGGCATGCGCAAGGAAGCCCGCTCCTCTGGTTGGTGGCAGTCCAATGGTGTCGCTGAGGACTACGGCACCTACATCGGCCTCGAAAGCGCTGCGCAGCGTCTACGCACGTATGAACCGGTTCTCATTCCTGGCCTTCTACAGACCGAGGGTTACGTGCGTGCCCTCTTCAAGGGCACTATGCCCAGCGCGCTGCCTGAGGCTGTCGACGCCGGGGTGCGAGTTCGACTCAGCCGACAGGAGGCATGGTCGGCCAATGGGGCTCGCCTGTGGGCCATCGTCAGTGAGGCCACGATCCGTACCACTGTCGGTGGCCCTAAGGTGATGGCTGAGCAAGTCCGCCATCTCATCCGGGCTGCGGAGCGGCCGAACGTCACTCTCCAGGTCTTGCCGTTCGAGGCGGGTGCCCATGCGGCTCTGGAGATCGGCAACTTCACCCTGCTCACCCTGGATGAGTTGACGGTGCTGGTGACTGTCACTGATAACACAAGTCTCTTTTGGGACGATCAGGGCTCAGTGGGGCGTCACGAGGAAGTGTTCGAGCGCCTGCTCGCGGATGCCTGGCGTCCGACGCAGACGATCAGCTTCCTGGAAGGAGCCACCCGGGCCCTGGAGAAGGAGTAGCAATGCAGCCGCACGCCGCGACCTGGTTCACGTCGAGTTACAGCGGAACTTCGTCCAATTGCGTGGAGGTCTCCGACCTGGGCGACGCCACGGCGGTGCGAGACACCAAGCATCGGGAGCTCGGTTTCCTGGCCTTCCCTGCCAGGGAATGGGATGCCTTCATTCGTGATGTGCGGGAGGGCGGTTGAGGGGTGATTTTGTTGTCTTATGTTGAAAAAGTTGACGTATGGGTGTCGGTGCGCTTGATGTCTGGTTCTCGACAAGTTGCAAAATCGGCTGTTTTCCGCTGGTAAGTTGCCAGGTCATTGAGTCTGCTCCCCGCGCACGCGGGGATGGACCCGACGGCGGTCTCGGCGATGGTCCCGATGTCCTCTGCTCCCCGCGCACGCGGGGATGGACCCGACGAAACCCGAGCAGCCATCCTCAACGACATCTGCTCCCCGCGCACGCGGGGATGGACCTGGCGGTCAGGGCCCGGGAACGAAGGTCGGGCACTGCTCCCCGCGCACGCGGGGATGGACCCGTCAACTGCTGGAGGTTGGACCCCAGGTTCTTCTGCTCCCCGCGCACGCGGGGATGGACCCAATACCGTCCACGGCAGGCTTGATAGCGTTCACTGCTCCCCGCGCACGCGGGGATGGACCAGCTACAAGCTCCGGAAGAAATGGCAGGATGAACTGCTCCCCGCGCACGCGGGGATGGACCCAACGCTGAGTGGGCACTCAGGGCGACCACGACCTGCTCCCCGCGCACGCGGGGATGGACCCCCGCGCGCACGCGCGCGCGAGGCACTGACGCACTGCTCCCCGCGCACGCGGGGATGGACCCACGGCCGCCTTGCCGCCGGCACTCTTGTCTCCCTGCTCCCCGCGCACGCGGGGATGGACCCGAGGTCATCTCGGAGACCACGCTCCGCGTGCGCTGCTCCCCGCGCACGCGGGGATGGACCCCCCGCCTCGTTCGAAGCGGGGTTTTCGCATGTCTGCTCCCCGCGCACGCGGGGATGGACCCTACATCGTCTACGGGGCGGGCTCCGGCCAGGACTGCTCCCCGCGCACGCGGGGATGGACCCCCCGAGGTCGCCGAAGCGGTCAAGCGTGCCGCCTGCTCCCCGCGCACGCGGGGATGGACCCGACATGCACGTCGTCCGCGACGGCCGCCCCGGCTGCTCCCCGCGCACGCGGGGATGGACCCCTCGGCGCGTCCTCGGCCCTGTCCGCGCCGACCTGCTCCCCGCGCACGCGGGGATGGACCCGTCACCGACGACGGCGACATCACTGTCGTCAGCTGCTCCCCGCGCACGCGGGGATGGACCCCGTATACGTCGTTCCAAGAGACAAGAGACGTACTGCTCCCCGCGCACGCGGGGATGGACCTTGGACATGGGAACTGGTTTGGGTCAATGGGAACTGCTCCCCGCGCACGCGGGGATGGACCCCGGGATCTTTGGCTTCCGACTCTCACGTCTTCCTGCTCCCCGCGCACGCGGGGATGGACCCGGGATCGCTTCCGCGCGGAACTCGACGTAGTTCTGCTCCCCGCGCACGCGGGGATGGACCCACCACACGGCCCCAGCCCGCCCGACCCGAAGGCTGCTCCCCGCGCACGCGGGGATGGACCCCGCACCTGGTCCAGGTTGGCGAACGGGCCGTCCTGCTCCCCGCGCACGCGGGGATGGACCCGTCCCGCCCCTGTCTCCGTGTCCCTGAGGGGGCTGCTCCCCGCGCACGCGGGGATGGACCCGACAGCTCACCGAGCGCTTCCGCCTTCAGTACCTGCTCCCCGCGCACGCGGGGATGGACCCCCGACCACGCCCCGGTCGACCAGGGCGGCCCACTGCTCCCCGCGCACGCGGGGATGGACCCCCTGGCCATGGGCAACAAGAAGGCGCTGGCGACTGCTCCCCGCGCACGCGGGGATGGGCCCTGCTCTCCCTGGCGGAACTGGCCACGTGGGCGCTGCTCCCCGCGCACGCGGGGATGGACCCATCATCGGGATTTTCTCCGGCCTGTGGGACATCTGCTCCCCGCGCACGCGGGGATGGACCCCCGCGGGTGGCCACCCGCTGCGCGCTTTGGCCCTGCTCCCCGCGCACGCGGGGATGGACCCGCCCCTTCCGCGTAGACCCCGAAATCGTGCGTCTGCTCCCCGCGCACGCGGGGATGGACCCGCCACAGGCCACCGGCCGGGGTGGGGTGAGAACTGCTCCCTGCGCACGCGGGGATGGACCCCTGCACCATGGCCTCGGCCACGGATGGATGGGCTGCTCCCCGCGCACACGGGGATGGACCCCGCTTGATGAGCCGCGACTCGGGCACGTCGACCTGCCTCCCCGCGCACGCGGGGATGGACCCAGCTCGCAGACGGTACCGCCGGGCAGCTCCACCTGCTCCCCGCGTCTGCGGGGATCGTCACCACCCATCCCCCGCCACCACCCCCTGTGACCTCTGGCGCGCCTGCAAAGGGTGGTACCAAATACCACAAGAGTCCCAATTTCGCGGCAGAACCCGTGAGTAACAACTGACCGCATTCGGTCGGAACAATGTTCGAAAAACGCCGCGAGATCAACCGCAAGTTCGGTTGAATATCCGGCATGACCTTTCACGTCAAGCCCGTGGCCTGGGCTGACACGTTGTCCCCGGCCGCTCGCGCAGTGTGGGCCAAGCACGACCGCGACTCCGACGGCTGGCTTCCGCTCCACCGCCACATGGCCGACAGCGCCGCCGTCGCGGGCAAGCTCTGGGACGCATGGCTCCCCGCCCAGGTGCGCGACCACATCGGTGATGTCCTGCCCCGGGGAGCCGACGACGCCCGCTGTCTGGCCGTCTGGCTCGCCGCCACCCACGACATCGGCAAGGCCACCCCCGCCTTCGCCTGCCAGGTCGAGCACCTCGCGGACGACATGCGCCGTGAGGGCCTGGAGATGCCCCTCCAGAAGCAGATGCCCGACCGCAACCTCGCCCCCCACGGCCTGGCCGGACAGCTCATCCTTCGGGACTGGCTCGTGGAGCACCACGGCTGGAAGCCCCGCGACACCCACCAGCTCACCATCGTCGCCGGCGGCCACCACGGCGTCCCTCCCGGCTACTCGGCCATAGCCGAACTCGACAAGCACCCCCAGCTTCTGCGCACCCCCGGCCACGAGAGCGCCTGGATCTGCGCCCAGACCGAACTCCTGGACACCGCCGTCCGGATCACCGGAGCGGTCGACCGCCTCTGCGACTGGAAGTCGCTCAAGCTTCCGCAGACCGTGCAGGTCCTGCTGACCGCCCTCGTCATCGTCGCGGACTGGATCGCCAGCAACCCCGACTTCTTCCCCTACTTCCCGGGCGAGCGCGGCACCGACCCCGAGCGCACCAGGGAGGCCTGGCGCCTCCTCGACCTCCCCGCGCAGTGGAAGGCCGAGGAACCCGAGGGCACCGCGGCCGAACTCTTCGCCCAACGCTTCGCCCTCCCCGAGGGCGCGACCGTTCGCCCCGTCCAGGAGCAGGCCGTCGAGGCCGCCCGGCAGATGTCCGGCCCCGGGCTGATGATCGTCGAGGCCCCCATGGGCGAGGGAAAGACCGAGGTGGCCCTCGCCGTCGCCGAGATCTTCGCGGCCCGCTCCGGCGCGGGCGGCTGCTTCGTCGCCCTGCCGACCATGGCCACCAGCAACGCCATGTTCGGCCGCTACCTCACCTGGCTCGACCACCTCCCCGGGATGCCCGCCCAAGCCGCCTCCGTGTTCCTCGCCCACTCCAAGGCGCACCTGAACGAGGAGTTCACCCAGCTCATGGGCGGCGGGCGCCGCCTGGCCACCGACACCGACCGCGACGCGGCCGACGAGGGCCCCGGCAACACGCCCCACACCCCCGCCGCCCTCACCGCCCACCGCTGGCTCCGGGGGCGCAAGAAGGGCATGCTCTCCTCCTTCGCCGTCGGCACCGTCGACCAGCTCCTCTTCACCGGTCTCAAGAGCAAGCACCTGGCCCTGCGCCACCTGGCCATGGCGGGCAAGGTCGTCGTCATCGACGAGGCCCACGCCTACGACACGTACATGAACGCCTACCTCGACCGCGCCCTGTCCTGGCTCGGCAGGTACGGCGTCCCCGTCGTCGTCCTCTCCGCGACCCTGCCCGCCCGGCGCAGGCGCGAGCTGGCCGAGGCCTACACCGGCACGTCGGGGGAGGGGTACGAGGAGATCGGCAAGGCCCGCGCCTACCCCCTGATCACCACCGCCGAGACCGGTGCCGAACCGCGCCTGCACGCCCCCGCCGCCTCCGGCCGGGCCACCGACGTCGTCGTGGAACCCCTGTCCGACGACCTCGGCGCGCTCACCGCCCGACTGGAGCACGCCCTGGCCGGCGGCGGCTGCGCCCTGGTCGTGCGCAACACCGTCGCGCGCGTCCACGAGGCCGCCGCGCACCTGCGCGCCCACTTCGGCGCCGACACGGTCACCGTCACGCACTCGCGCTTCCTCGCCCTGGACCGCGCCGCCAACGACGAGGCGCTCGTGGCCGACTACGGCCCGCCCGCCAAGGTCGCCGAACTCGTGGGAAAGCGCCCCACCCGCCACATCGTGGTCGCCAGCCAGGTCGTGGAGCAGTCCCTGGACGTGGACTTCGACCTCCTGGTCACCGACCTCGCCCCCGTCGACCTCATGCTCCAGCGCATGGGGCGCCTGCACCGCCACCCGCGCGGACAGCACCAGAGCGAGCGGCCCGAACGCGTGCGCCGGGCCCGCTGCCTGGTCACCGGCGTGGACTGGGGCGAAGTGCCTCCCAAGCCCGTGCGGGGATCGCGGACGGTCTACGGCGAGCACGCCCTCCTGCGTTCCCTCGCGGTCCTTCGCACCCGTCTGGAGGCCGAGGCCGCGGAAGGGGACACCGCCCGCACCGTCCGTCTCCCCGACGACATCAGCCCCCTGGTCCAGGACGCCTACGACGACGCGGCCACCGCCCCCCTCACCTGGGAGGAGGCGATGGCCCGGGCCCTGGACGCGCACGAGACCGAGCAGGCGCGCAAGGGCGAGAAGGCGCAGACCTTCCTGCTCAAACCGGCCGCCCGGGACGGCCGGGCCCTCATCGGCTGGGTCGAGGCCGGGGTCGGCGAAGCCGACGACACCCAGGCCGGAAAGGCCCAGGTCCGCGACACCCGCGACAGCCTGGAGGTCCTGGTCGCCCGCCGGGCCGCCGACGGCACCGTGACCACCGTCCCCTGGCTGGCCGACGGGCGGGGCGGGCTCGCCCTGCCCACCGGCACCGCGCCGCCGCCCGCCGCCGCGCGGGCTCTCGCGGCCTCCGCTCTGCGGCTGCCCTACCAGTTCACCTTCCCCAAGGAGCTGGACCAGGCCATCACCGAACTCGAAGCCGACGTCGTCCTCGCCTGGCAGACCAAGGACGCCCACTGGGTCGCCGGTGAACTCGTCCTCTTCCTGGACCAGGACGACCGCGCCGAACTGGCCGGATTCCGACTCCACTACACCCCGACCGACGGACTGGAGGTCCACCGTGCCGACTGACGCCTCCGGGTCAGCGTCACCCCCGCCGCCACAGGCGTCCCCGCCGCACCCGCCCCCGGCCGCCTTCGACCTGACGAGCCGACCGTGGATACCCGTCCAGCGGCTCGACGGCACCGAGGCCGAACTCTCCCTCACCGAGGTCTTCGAGCAGGCCTCGCAGGTCCGGCGCCTGGTCGGGGACGTGCCCACCCAGGACTTCGCCCTCCTGCGGCTGCTCCTGGCCGTCCTGCACGACGCGCTCGACGGGCCGCAGGACATCGAGGACTGGGCGCAGCTGTGGAACGACGGTGACGGGGACATCCCGGCGGACCGGGTCCGCGACTACCTGCGCGAACACCGGGGCCGCCTCGACCTGCTGCACCCCTCCACCCCCTTCCTGCAGGTCCCGGACCTGCGCACGGCCAAGGGCGAGTACTCCGCGCTGGACCCGATCGTGGCCGACGTGCCCAACAACGCGCGCTTCTTCACCATGCGCGCGCACGGTGCCCAGCGCCTGGGCTTCGCCGAGGCCGCCCGCTGGCTCCTGCACGCCCACGCCTACGACACCTCCGGGATCAAGTCCGGTGTGGTGGGCGACCCCCGGGTCAAGGGCGGCAAGGTCTACCCGCAGGGGGTGGGCTGGGCCGGGAACCTCGGAGGGGTCTTCGTGGAGGGCGACGATCTGCGCGCGACACTTCTTCTCAACCTGCTGCCCCGCGACACCGACAACCTGCGCTTTCGGCCCGACGACCGACCCGCCTGGCGCCATGAGCCCGCCACCGCCGAGGCCCTGACGGGAGCGCAGGCCCAGACCCGGCCCCACGGCCTGCGTGACCTCTACACCTGGCAGAGCCGCCGCGTCCGCCTGCACCACGACGGCGACGCGGTCCACGGGGTCCTGCTCGCCTACGGCGACCCCCTCACCCCGCGCAACAAGCACGACCGCGAGCCCATGACCGCATGGCGGCGCAGCCCCGCCCAGGAGAAGAAGCTCGGTGAGGAACAGGTCTACCTGCCCCGGGACCACGACCCCGCCCGCAGCGCCTGGCGCGGGCTCGGAGCCCTGGTCACCGGCCAGGTCCGGGGAGCGGAACAGCGACGCGAGGCCGCCAAGATCGTGCGGCCGCGCGTCCTGGACTGGATCGCGCGCCTGACCGTGGAGGGTGCACTGGACAAGGACTTCCTCATCCGTACGCGCCTGGTCGGCGCGGTCTACGGCACCCAGCAGTCCGTCATCGACGAGATCGTGGACGACACCGTCGCCATGCCCGTGGTCCTGCTGCACGAGCAGGACAGCTCCCTCGGCCAGACGGCGGTCGACGCGGTCAACGACGCCGAGGAGGCGGTCATGGTCCTGGGCGACCTGGCCACCGCCCTGGCCGAAGCGGCGGGGGCGGAGACCGAGGCTCCCCGGGCCACCGCCCGCGACCGGGGCTTCGCCGCGCTGGACGAGCCCTTCCGCAAGTGGTTGCGCGACCTGGAACCTTCCGACGACCCCCTCTACCCGGGCGAACAGCGCCGCCAGTGGCAGCTCACGGCACGCCTGGTCGTGTCCGGTGTCGCTGACGACCTCCTCGGCTCCGCCACCGAGGCCGCCTGGACCGGCCGGGTCGTCGCCGCCAAGAACGGCTCTGTCTGGCTCAACGCCTCCCGCGCGGACCTGCGCTTCCGCTCAGGCCTGCGCAAGGCACTCCCCATGGCCACCCCCGACGACCCGGAGGCACCGCAGTGACCACCGCGAACACCACCGCCCACGTGCCCGACCTCAGGAAGGTCGGCGCGCTCGTGGACGAGCGCGTCCGAGAACTCCAGGGTGGTTACCTCAAGGACCTCTCCGCGGCCGTCGCCACCCTGGCCAAGCTGCGCCGGGGCGCGGGCAAGCCCATCGAGGCGGTCCCCGAACTGGTGGGGCTGACCCTGGACCACCGCTTCTACGAGGCGTTCGCACCGCAGGACCCGCGCACCGAAGCAGCCGAGGCCGCCGCCCACGAGGCACTCACCCTCTACGCGCTGCACCAGCAGTCCAAGAGGGAACGGGGCATGCACAAGCGGGGCAGCGGGCTCGGCGGCGCGGTGCGACGCCTCATGCCCGGCGGCGACATCGACGAACCACTGCGCAAGAGGTTCGTGCAGGCCGGCAGCGCCGCCGACCACGCCACCCGCCTGGACCGCCTCCGCGGCATCGTCAGCCTCCTGCGCGCCCAGGACATCCCCCTCGACTACGGGCTCCTGGCCGACCAGCTCCACGACGCCCGCACACCGGCCGGTGCCGCCCGGGTGCGCCGGGCATGGGGGCGCGGTTTCCAGGCCTACCGGTCCGAGCAGACCGACGACACGCCGCCCGACGCCGAACCGGGCACCCCCGCCTGACAAAAAACCGGGCCCCGACCCGGAACGGGGACCGGCGCCGACCCGCGCGGGCCGCGCCAGGCCCCGCCCCGCGCCGGGCCCCGCCCTCCCGCCACGCCCCTCCCACGTGCCCTGACGGGCACCGACAAGACGACGAGGACACACCATGAGCCGCACCATTCTCGACGTGCACGTGTTGCAGACCGTGCCGCCCAGCAACATCAACCGCGACGACACCGGCGCCCCCAAGACCGCCGTCTACGGCGGGGTCAAGCGGTCCCGCGTCTCCAGCCAGGCGTGGAAGCGCGCCACCAGGATCGCTTTCGAGTCCCTGCTCGACCCCCAGGAACTGGGCACCAGGACCAAGCGCGTCGCCGAGCTCATCGCCGCCCGCATCCGCGAACTCGACCCCTCCGTGCAGGAGGCCGAGGCGCTCACCCTCGCCGCGGAGACCGTGCAGACCGCCACCGGCTCCAAGATCGAGGTGCCCAAGCGCAAGGCCGACGCCGCCAAGAAGAAGGGCGACAAGGAGCCCGCCCCCGAGTCCGCGTACCTGATGTTCCTCAGTGCCCGCCAGCGCGACGGCCTGGCCGCACTCGCCCTGGAGGGACGCGAGGACATCAAGGCGTTCCTCAAGGAGAAGGACAACAAGGCGCGCGCCAAGTCCGTCGCCGACACCCGCCACTCGGTGGACATCGCCCTGTTCGGGCGGATGGTCGCCGACGGCGCCGACATCAACGTGGATGCCGCCGCGCAGGTCGCGCACGCCATCAGCGTCCACGCCGTCGAGAACGAGTCCGACTACTACACGGCCGTGGACGACCAGAACCCGGAAGAGGACACCGGCGCTGGCATGATCGGCACCGTCGAGTTCAACTCCGCGACCCTGTACCGGTACGCGGCCGTGGACGTGGACCTGCTCCGCAAGAACCTGGGGGAGGGGCTGCGCGAGGACGAGCCCGTCACCGAACCGCTGCGCCGCGCCGTGGAGGCGTTCGTGCGCGGGTTCGTGGAGTCGCTGCCCACCGGCAAGATCAACACCTTCGGCAACCACACCCTGCCCGACGCGGTCGTCGTCAAGCTGCGCGACTCCCGGCCCATCAGCTTCGTGGGGGCGTTCGAGGAGCCGGTGACCGCCGCGTCCGGGCACGTGGCCGAGGCCAGCGCGCGCCTGGCCGACCACGTCTCCCAGGTCGAGCGCGCCTACGGCGCCGAGGACGGCGTGGACACCTGGGTCGTGCAGGTGGGGGAGCGCACCGCCAAGCTCTCCGGCCTGGGCTCCGTGGTCTCCCTCCCCGAGCTGGTCTCCCAGGTCGGCGCGGCGGTGGCCCAGCGTCAGGCGCCGACGGCATGAGTGCCCTGCCCCTCGTCCTGGCGGGCCCGCTCCAGTCGTGGGGTTCGGCGTCCCGGTTCGCCAGGCGCGGCACCGAGCACGCGCCCACCAAGAGCGGGGTCCTCGGCCTGCTCGCCGCCGCCCTCGGACGCGACCGCACCGCCGACCTCTCCGACCTGGCAGCACTGAGGTTCGGTGTGCGCGTGGACCAGCCGGGCGTGCGCGTCCGCGACTACCAGACCGCGAAACACCTGGTCACAGGCGTGTCCATGCCGGTGTCGGAGCGCTACTACCTGTCCGACGCGGTGTTCGTGGCGGCGGTCGAGGGCGATTCCGAGCTGGTCGCCGACCTGTACCGGGCCGTGCGCAACCCCGTGTACCTGCCCTACCTGGGCAGGCGCTCCTGCCCGCCCGCGCGGCCCGTCGACCTGGGCGCCCCGGTTGAGGGCACGGTCGAGGAGGTTCTGGAGCAGACGCCCTGGCAGGCGGCCCGGTGGTTCCAGCGGCAGCGCCGCTGGAGGGGAGAGGAACGGGTGGAGCTCAGCACCCTCGTCGACGCCGAGCCGGGACAGACCCGGGCGGACTCCCTGCGGGACCTGCCGCTGAGCTTCAACCCCCTGCACCGGCGCTACGCCCTGCGGTCGGTGAGCCCGGGGTCGGTCCGCGTGCCGAACCCGACGGTCCGCCGCACCGCACCCCCCGACCACGACCCCGTGTCCGCACTGGGAGGCAGCTGATGTACCTCACCCGATTCCGGTTCAACACCAACAGGCCGGGGAGCAGGAGACTGCTGTCCTCGCCGCAGGCCACACACGCCGCCGTGCTGGGCGGGTTCCCCGACCTGCTCCCGGGCGACCCCGGAAACCAGGGAGAGGCGGGGGCGCCGCGCGTGCTGTGGCGGGTGGACCGCAACGCACGGGCGGAGGTACTGCTGTACGTCGTGAGCCCGACCGCACCCGACCTGACCCACCTGGTGGAACAGGCGGGATGGCCGGCCGCGGAGGCGCCCGGATGGCAGTCCCACGACTACGGCGCTTTCCTGGAAAAGTTGGAGGCGGGGCAGACCTGGGCGTTCCGGCTCACCGCCAACCCCGTGCACAGCATCCGGCGCAAGGACGGGGAGCCCACCAAGGTCACCGCCCACCTCACCCCCCGCCACCAGGCGGGATGGCTGCTGCAGCGGCAGGAGGCGTGCGGGATCGAGATCGTGCGCAAACCGGTCGAGCAGCAGCTGCTTCCGGGCGAGGACGAACACGAGCTGGTCGTGCACGGGCGCGACGCGTCCGGGTTCGACAAGCCCGACCCCCGGACCGGGAGGGGGAAGGGGAACGGCCGCATGCGCGTGCCCCTGGTGACCGCCACCTTCGACGGCAGGCTGACCGTCACCGACCCCGACGCCCTGCGCCGCGTGCTGTGCGCCGGACTGGGGCGGGCCAAGGCGTACGGCTGCGGCCTGATGACCCTGGCGCCGGTGGGCCGATGACCACGGTGAGCAAGCGGCGTGCCTCCACACCGCGCGAACTGACCAGGATCGGCGAACGGCTCTCCTTCGTCTACCTGGAGCGGTGCATCGTCCACCGCGACGACAACGCGATCACCGCCGAGGACGGCGAGGGCGTGCGGCACATCCCCTCGGCGACCATCGGGACCCTGCTCCTCGGTCCGGGGACCAGGGTCACCCACCAGGCGATGGCCCTGCTCGGCGACAGCGGGGCGGGCGTCGTCTGGGTGGGGGAGAGAGGGGTGCGCTACTACTCGGGAGGCCGGGCGCTCACCCGGTCCTCCGCCCTGGTCGAGGCGCAGGCCAAGGCCTGGGCCAACAAGCGGACGCGCCTCGACGTCGCACGGGCCATGTACCGGAAGCGGTTCCCGGGTGAGGACGTCGAGGGCAAGAGCCGCCGTGAGCTGCTCGGGATGGAGGGCGACCGGGTCAAGGCCTGCTACCGGGAGAACGCCGCCCGGACCGGGGTGGAGTGGCGCGGGAGGAAGTACACGCCCGGCGACTTCAACTCCGGTGACGCACCGAACCAGGCCGTCACCGCTGCGGCACAGTGCTTCTACGGGGTCGCGCAGTCCGTGGTCGCGGCGCTCGGATGCACCCCCGGGCTGGGGTTCGTGCACTCGGGGCACGAACAGTCGTTCGTCCTGGACATCGCTGACCTGTACCGGGTCTCGGTGGCCGTCCCAACGGCCTTCGACGTGGCGGCCGAGAGCGAGGAGGAAGTGGGGTCGCGCACCCGGCGGGCGCTCCGCGACCGCATACACAAGCTCGAACTGCTCGACAAGTGCGTGGACGACATCAAGTCGCTACTGCTGGCGGGCGTCGGCGCCGAGATCGAGGAGACGGACAGCGTCGGGCTCCAGGTGGATCGGGGGCCGGACCTGGAGTCCGGGCGCAATTACGGGGTGATCTGGTGACGGTCATCATCCTGACGAACTGCCCGGCCGGGTTGCGGGGCCTGCTCACGAGGTGGCTGCTGGAGATCTCACCGGGAGTCTTCATCGGAGGGCCATCAGCGAGGGTGCGCCAAGTGCTGTGGTTCGAGGTCCAGCAGTACGCCGGAAACGGCCGGGCCCTGCTTGCGTACTCCACGAACAACGAGCAGGGTTTCACCTTCGAGACCTTCGACCACAAGTGGAGGCCGGTGGACCACGAGGGCATGACTCTCATCCAGCGGCCGAAGCACCAGATAGCGGAGCCGGTTCCGGTGAAGAAGGGGTGGAGCAAGGCGTCGAAACGCCGACGCTTCGCCAAATGAGGTCTTGTGTCTCCTATGTCTAATTCGCAACAACATGCAAATTTGAGGGGTGGCGCGAGATAGACGCGCAGGTCAACGAGACTGCTCCCCGCGCACGCGGGGATGGACCCCATCCTCCGAGACGACGGAGCTTCCTTCGCCGCTGCTCCCCGCGCACGCGGGGATGGACCCCCCATCACCCAAGGCTCCAAGACCAAGAGCCGCTGCTCCCCGCGCACGCGGGGATGGACCCCCGGAGGCGGCAGAAGCCGTGAAGGAGGCGCGCTGCTCCCCGCGCACGCGGGGATGGACCCATGGACGTCAATGGTCTGACCTGGCTCATATCCTGCTCCCCGCGCACGCGGGGATGGACCCATGGCCGAGGCCGAGCAGAAGCACGGCGGACCCTGCTCCCCGCGCACGCGGGGATGGACCCGCCAGATCAGCCGAGTCGCTGCGGACCCTGAACTGCTCCCCGCGCACGCGGGGATGGACCCCGGGTGCCGTTGGGGGTCTGGTGGGCGATCAGCTGCTCCCCGCGCACGCGGGGATGGACCCATCACCTACCCCGACGGCGCCGACGCCGCCCACTGCTCCCCGCGCACGCGGGGATGGACCCGGGTCGCGGATGCCGTTGATCTGGGCGCTCATCTGCTCCCCGCGCACGCGGGGATGGACCCAAAAGCCGCCGCTGATTCCACATCTTCCACAGCTGCTCCCCGCGCACGCGGGGATGGACCCTTCTCCTCCTGCTCAGGGGTCATGGTCATGCTCTGCTCCCCGCGCACGCGGGGATGGACCCTACATCCTGGAGCTCGCCGCGAACCCGGACGGCTGCTCCCCGCGCACGCGGGGATGGACCCGAGGAGTCCTAATGTCCGACACCCAGGTCCGGACTGCTCCCCGCGCACGCGGGGATGGACCCTTGCCGCGTTGATAGGCACATCCGCGTTGAAGCTGCTCCCCGCGCACGCGGGGATGGACCCGAAACCAAACCATTCCAGAGCGCGGAGACTTTCTGCTCCCCGCGCACGCGGGGATGGACCCCACCTGGGCGCTCTCGGAGAGCTGGCGGGAGACTGCTCCCCGCGCACGCGGGGATGGACCCACCTACATCGCCCCCCGCATCGGGCTCCCGCACTGCTCCCCGCGCACGCGGGGATGGACCCGAGGACCTGCAGGTCCTGGTCGAGGCCGCCCGCTGCTCCCCGCGCACGCGGGGATGGACCCTGGATGACGCGGCCGATCTCACGGCTGCTGCGCTGCTCCCCGCGCACGCGGGGATGGACCCTCGATGTGGTCGCCCTTGTCGGCATCGGTGAGCTGCTCCCCGCGCACGCGGGGATGGACCCGCTGACACGATTTCTCCACAAACGCCCCCCAGCTGCTCCCCGCGCACGCGGGGATGGACCCAGGGCCAGGCAGAGGGCGGCGCCAACGGTGAACTGCTCCCCGCGCACGCGGGGATGGACCCAGCAGGTCAAAAAAGCGAAGGCTGGTAGGTGGCTGCTCCCCGCGCACGCGGGGATGGACCCCGCGCCACCGTCGGCCTGCCTGGCCTCGGCGGCTGCTCCCCGCGCACGCGGGGATGGACCCGCTAGCGACCACTGGTCGTCAATGGTCAGCAGCTGCTCCCCGCGCACGCGGGGATGGACCCTGGACCGCATCTCCGCCCAGCGCACCCTGACCCTGCTCCCCGCGCACGCGGGGATGGACCCTTCTCGCCGTCGACCAGGGCGCGCACGAGGTTCTGCTCCCCGCGCACGCGGGGATGGACCCGACGGCGAGGTGGAGCGGGCTTCCGAGCTGGACTGCTCCCCGCGCACGCGGGGATGGACCCTGGCGCTTGCACACCCGCTCGATCCCACGCGACTGCTCCCCGCGCACGCGGGGATGGACCTACCGTCCTCGGGATCATCACCGGGGACTGGAACTGCTCCCCGCGCACGCGGGGATGGACCCAGGGCGCCGGCAAGTCGACCGCCGGACGACTGCTGCTCCCCGCGCACGCGGGGATGGACCCCAAATAGCCCGCGACCACGGTGTTTCTCCCTCCTGCTCCCCGCGCACGCGGGGATGGACCCGACTACAGGGCCGCCGAAGTGAGACAAGCCTTCTGCTCCCCGCGCACGCGGGGATGGACCCGCGGCCCACGGAAGGGCCGTGCCGCCGTGTGTCTGCTCCCCGCGCACGCGGGGATGGACCCACGCCTGGGAGATCCAACGCGAGTGCGGCTTCCTGCTCCCCGCGCACGCGGGGATGGACCCCTGATCATCCGCCTGCGCCGCCGCTACGACCGCTGCTCCCCGCGCACGCGGGGATGGACCCGAACTGGTGGACCTCGGCTACACCGTGGGGATCTGCTCCCCGCGCACGCGGGGATGGACCCCCGGCGACGACGTACACGGCGAGCAGATAGTCCTGCTCCCCGCGCACGCGGGGATGGACCCCGCCCACCGAGTTGTTCACCTGGATGGGGATGCTGCTCCCCGCGCACGCGGGGATGGACCCGGTACTGGGAGCCGCTGGAGCGCTCGGCGCGCCTGCTCCCCGCGCACGCGGGGATGGACCCGTCTTCACGTGCGCGGTGGCGGCGGCCTCGATCTGCTCCCCGCGCACGCGGGGATGGACCCACGGGCTCCTTCAGGAGGCGGACCTGATTGACCTGCTCCCCGCGCACGCGGGGATGGACCCTCCAGGGCGGGCGGTGGCACCGTCGAGGACCACTGCTCCCCGCGCACGCGGGGATGGACCCACCCTGCGCACGTCCTGGTCGATCCCGGCGACCTGCTCCCCGCGCACGCGGGGATGGACCCCTCGTGCCCGTCGAGCTGAGACGTGCGCCGAACTCTGCTCCCCGCGCACGCGGGGATGGACCCGAGACGCCTTTCGAGCTGCTGACCAGGTACCGCTGC
>NZ_JBHXQY010000032.1:0-59769 GCF_042716955.1 Nocardiopsis sp. NPDC058631
GACGTGATCGACGCCGACCCCGAAGCGCGCGGCAAGGCCAAGAGCGTGAAGGTCAAGGTCGCCGCCCAGGTGTGCCCGACCCTGCCGGACGAGGTTCCCGGGCTGCCGTTTCGCCCGATCGAGTTCGAGTCCATGGCGGTCATGCCCTACGTCGACGACAACGGCCGTCGTCCCCGGGTGGCGTACTCGCTGCGCGCACGTGGTGTGAAGGCCCTCGGCGCTGGTGGTCGCCGTGCGGCGCCCGTCAAGGAATCCGCCTGACCCTGCCCCAGATGTGAAAGCGGGGCGGCCTGGTGCTGGAACACCTCGGCCGCCCCTGAATCCCTCCTGCGACTGCGAAATCTCAGAAGAGGTGTCTTCAGTATGTCCGATCACCCCCGTGACCTGTCCGGCCTGAGCGGTCCGGAACTGGTCCGCCTGCTCCTGGACGCGACCAACCCCCCGCCCACCACCGATGCCGAACGGGCGGATTTCTTCGACTTCAAGGCGCGAGTGTTCGCCACCCTCGCGCACCGGGACGAGAACCCCACCGCCGAGGCGATCGCCGCCCGCGCCCGCTCCGACCGTGACCGGCTCCTGACCCGGATCGAGAACGAGAACCGGGGTGGCCGACGATGATGCGCCAACCCAAAGTGGGTGCTGCTCAGTCCTCGCCCACGCTGCCGTCCCCTGCTCAGGGGGTGCGGTGGACGACCCCGATCGTGGAAACCCCCGGGATCGTCGTCCTGGGCTCCTGGATCTGGCGGTTCGTCCGGTTCCTGGTCACCCTGCCGTTCCGATTTCCTGTCATGGTCGCTGTGCTCACCGCGTCCGTGGCGTCCTGGTGGTGGTTGGACTGGCCGGGTGTCGCCGCCCTGTGGGGTCTGGCTGCGGCTGTCTCCCTGATGTGGTGGCGCGCTTGGCCGAACAACTACCGGACCTGGGTCACGCTCCGTCTCCTGGCCTGGTGGCGGCATCTATTCGTCTACCGGCGGCACTGGCAACCGGTCCTGGTCATCTCCGGGCTGGCCGAGTCCTACCAGGAACGCCGCTACCTGCCCCGCATCCGCCGCGTCTCCTGCAACGTCTGGGCCGACTACGTCCGCGTCACTCTGGTCGCCGGCACCGCCCCGGCCGACTTCGAAACCAGGGTGGTTGAACTCGCGCACGGATTCCAAGCCCCGTCCTGCCGGGTGGTCGTGAACGGTCCGCGTGACGTCACGTTGGAGTTCCCCCGACACGACACGTTGGCCGAACCCCTCGACGCCTTCCCCATGACCCACCACGTCGAACTTTCGGCTCTCCCGGTCGGCAAGCGTGAAGACGGCTCACCCTGGCTGCTGCGCCTGCACGGCACGCACGTCCTGGTAGTCGGCGTCACTGGTGCCGGGAAGGGGTCGGTGCTCTGGTCGGCCATCCGCGCGATGCTCCCCGCCCTGGCGGACGGCACAGCACAGGTGTGGGCGATCGACCCCAAGCGCATGGAACTCGCCTACGGACGGGACCTGTTCGCCCACTACGCAGACACCGGAGAATCCGCAGTGACCCTGCTCGAACTCGCCGTAGAGCAGATGCAGGAACGCGCGGAACGCTACGCCGGGAAACAGCGCTCACACATCCCGACCACCGCTGACCCGTTCGTGGTCGTGCTCCTGGACGAGGTCGCGTTCCTGACCGCGTACCACCCGGACCGTGACGTGCGCCGCCGCGCCGAGAACGCCATAGCCACCCTGACCTCACAGGGCCGCTCGGTCGGCTTCTCGGTGCTGGCCGCACTCCAGGACCCGCGCAAGGAGGTCATGAACCTCAGGAACCTGTTCCCCGACAAGGTCGCCCTGAGGTTGGACGAGGCATCGCAGGTGGACATGGTCCTTGGGGAGGGGGCGCGGGACCGTGGGGCGAACGCGCACCTGATCGACTCCACCCTTCCTGGGGTGGCCTATGTCCGGATGGAGACCTCACCTGCCCCGGTGCGGGTCCGGGCCGCCTACGTCTCGGACGACGACATCACCGCTATGGCGAATGCCTATGGGGCGGGCTCCTCCTCGGTGGGAGAGGTGGCCTGATGGGAGTTCGGCTTACGGAAGTATCGGACGGCTTCCAAAGCGATCCATATGACCGTGAACGCGGAGAAGATCACCGCGTTGAAGACGCGAAAGAACCCCACCAGGCCTTCGTCTTGGTACGGCATGGTGATCGCCAGCGGTACCCATATGAGTGCCATCACCAGGTTCGCGATTCCGGCGATTCGCATGGGTGCTCCTTCTCCTCGACACCATGGGGGTGGGCTGATGCCGACGCCTACTGGTAAGTCCACCCGGGCTGAACGCCTCGCGCAACCCCTGGCACGTGAGGTGGCCGAACAGGTCGCCGCCGACCACGGCGTGTGCATCCGCCCGGTCTCCCTTCGACGCACGAACCTCGCCACCGGTGCCACCGAGGTGATCGACGTTCCGTGCGGGTCCACCCTGGAATCCCGTTGCCCCGCCTGCGCAAAAAGGAAGAGGTCGCTTCGGCGGACCCAGTGCGAAGAGGGCTGGCACCTCGCTGCTGAACCCGTGGTGGAACCCGACCCGCCCACCGAACAGCAACGCTCCTGGGTCGAACAGCGGGCCGTGGTCACCGCCGAGAGGGACCGGCTCGCCGCCACGGGGGCCGCTGACCCGGAACAGCTCTCGGCCCTGGACGCCGCGATAGCCGGTCTGGACGAGGACATCACCGCGTCGGGCCTGCGGGGCTCGGTCACCCGATCCGCAGACTCCCCGGACTCGTCCGGATCGCGGCGGGTGCGCTCGACCAAGCGTCGTCAGGACGCCCCGGATCTGCCCAAGCGGCCCATGACGAGGAAGACGGTCGGTCGGGCCTTCACCGATCCCGACTCCGGGAAGGTGTTCCGGCCGTCCCTGTTCCTCACCCTGACCCTGGACTCCTACGGGCGGGTGCGCTCGGACGGCACCCCGGTCGACTTCTCGACCTACGACTACCGCCGGGCCGCCAGGGACACCCTGCACTTCTCCAAGCTCGTGGACCGGTTCGTGCAGAACCTGCGCCGGGTCGCCGGATTCGACGTCCAGTACTTCGCCGCCGTCGAACCACAACGACGCCTCGCCCCACACCTGCACATGGCCACACGCGGCACCCTGCCTCGTGCCGAACTGCGCCAGATCGCCGCCGCGACCTACCACCAGGTCTGGTGGCCGGACACCGACACCGTCCACTACGAGGGCGACCACCTGCCCGAGTGGGACATGGCAACAGGGTCATATGTCGACAAAGCGACCGGGGAAGTCCTCCCGACCTGGGACGAGGCCCTGGACGCCCTCGATGACGACCCGGACGCCGAACCCTTCCACGTCGTCCGGTTCGGAAAGCAGGTCGACGCCAAAGGGGTCGTAGCCGGAACCGAGGACGCAGCCCGGTGCGTGCGCTACCTCGCCAAGTACCTGACCAAGGACATCGCGGACTGCCACGCCGCCGAGACCGTCCGGCAGGAACAGCACGCGGACCGGCTCATGGAAACCCTCCGGTACGAGGCGTGCTCTCCCCGGTGCTCCAACTGGCTGCGCTACGGCATCCAACCCAACCAGGCCAAAGCGGGGATGCGGCCCGGGTTCTGCGGCTCCAAGGCCCACCGCCGCGAACACCTCGGCTACGCCGGGCGCCGCGTCCTGGTCTCACGCAAGTGGTCCGGCAAGACCCTGGCCGACCACAAAGCCGACCGCCTCACCTGGGTCCTCAACACCTTGGGCATCGACCCCGCCAACGAGGACCAGGGCGACGAGGACAACCCTCGGCCTCCGGCGCTGTCGTTCGCCTCGGGCTCCTTCGAGTGGGAGTTGGCCAGACCCACCGACCCCGACGTGCCACCACGGGAACGCCGCCTGCTCCGCGCGGTTGGGGAAGCCCTCCGACGTCGGGCCCAGCTCGAAGCTGCACGGCAGAACGATCTTTCGGCAACCGACGAGACGAGGGCCGCATGACCCCCACACGGACCCCACCAGCCGACTCCCGCTTCCGCTCTGACTCCGTCCTGTGGTCGGTCACCGAGACCGCCGCCTACCTCCGCATCCCGCCCAAGACCCTCTACGAGTGGCGCTACAAGGGCGACGGGCCTCCCTCCCACCGCGTGGGCCGCTACGTGCGCTACGTGCCCGCTGAGGTTCACACCTGGGTCTGCGACCAGTAACCCATGAAAGGAGACAACCCCCGATGGCTCGCGCGTGGGTGTACGACCGCACCAAGGACAAGGCTTTCGTGGAAGCGGTGAAGAAGGCCAAGACTGCCAAGCGCACCCCTCCTGCTCGCTGGTGGGTCCGGTACTACAATCCCTCCGGCAAGCTCCGGAGCGGCGGTGTCTTCCACCGGAAGCCGGACGCTGAGAAGAAGCAGACCGAGATCGAGAACAGCTTTCACGAGGGCTCGTACCGCAATCCGCGGGATGCCAAGGTCTCCGTGGGGGATATGGCGGAGAAGTGGCTCGTCACCCGCACGGACATCAAGCGCTCGACCTGGTGGCAGTACCGGGCCGTCCTGGACAACCACGTCCTTCCGCGTTGGGGGGACCACGCCCTTTCGGCAGTGCACTCCGAGGACATCGCCGTCTGGGTCGCACAACTCCAGAAGCCCCGGGACGAGGGCGGCAGCAACCTCGGAGCCTCACAGACTCGGCAGTCTCACGTGGTGCTGTCGATGGTCCTGCAATGGTGCGTGCCTCGCCGTATCCCCTTCAACCCTGCCAAGGGCGTACCGCTGCCCAAGCCCTCCGAGGCCGAGCACGTCTATCTCAACCACGCGCAAGTGGAAGAGCTGGCCAACGCCTCCCTCGCACTGCGTACCAAGTACGGGCAGGAACTCGCCTCGGCCAGGGTGAGCCGTGCGCTCGTGCTTCTGCTGGCCTATACGGGTATGCGGTGGAGTGAGGCCGCCGCGCTGCGGGTGGGCAGGGTCGATCTGAAACGGCGCCGGGTCCGGGTGGTGGTCACCTTCGCTGAGGTGGACGGGGTGCTCGTGGAGCAGGCTCCGAAGAACGGGAAGTTCCGAACCGTGCCGGTGCCCAGGTCGCTCGTCTCCGAGCTGCGTCCCTTCGTAGAGGGGCGACCGGTGGACGCGTTGCTCTTCACGACCAGGCGGGGTGCACCGCTGCGTATCCGGAACTGGCGCAACCGTGAGTTCGCCATGGCGGTGAAGGAAGCGGACCTGGACGGCCTGGCGCTGACCCCGCACAAGCTCCGGCACACCGCCGCGTCACTGGCGATCGCCGCCGGCGCGGACGTCAAGGTCGTTCAGGCGATGCTCGGCCACAAGACCGCGACCATGACCCTGGACCGGTACGGGCACCTGTTCCCCGACCGTCTGGACGAGGTCGCGGACGCGATGGACGCCGCGCGGCAGAGGGTCCTCGCCGCCTGACCCCGGGAACGACGAAGGCCGGTGGCTCGGTCCATGTGCGATAAATGTGCGACGGACCCGAGCTACCGGCCTTCTCTGTCTCTCCCGCAAGCTGCTGACCTGCGGATTCTGCGGAGGGTATGGGATTTGAACCCATGAAGCCCCGTCAAGGACTTGGTGCTTTTCAAGAGCACTGCACTCGGCCGCTATGCGAACCCTCCCGGGAGAGTGACTCTCCGCCAGACATGGTAGCCCACCGGGGCGGGCGGGTTCGCGGGGATATCCGTGTACGCCTCCCCGGGCTTTCCCGTCGCGTGGGAGGGTGGCACTCAAGGGTTACTGGCAAGTAACATCGATGTCATGGCAAACATGAACGCCGAAACGGCGGAGACGGTCAAGTCCGGATTCCTGGCTTCGGTGCCCTTCGCCCGAACCCTCGGCGTCACCTTCACCGACCTGGACTTCGGACGCGCCGTCATGCGCCTCCCCGACAACGCAGACCACCACAACCACGTCGGCGGCCCCCACGCCGGCGCCATGTTCACGCTGGCCGAGTCCGCCTCCGGGGCCATCGTCATCGGTACCTTCGGCGACCAGCTGGAGCGCGCCGTCCCCCTCGCCGTCAGCGCCGAGATCCGCTACCTCAAGCTCGCCATGGGCGACGTGACCGCCGAGGCGACCCTGGGCCGTCCCCGCGAGGAGGTCGTCGCGGAGCTGGACGAGGGCAAGCGCCCCGAGTTCCCCGTCGAGATCGAGCTCCGCACCGACGACGGCACCGTCACCGGACGCATGACCGTGGTCTGGACGCTGCGCCCCAACCGCGCGTAGCGCCGCCCCCTCGGCGCCGCCTGCCCCGCCGGCGCTCCTGCGGGGCGCACGCGCACGCGCGAACCCCGTGCGAGGCCCTGGTCGACCACCCCCGCCGTACGGCCCGGCCAGGGCCTTCTCCGATCGGTCCCCACGCATGTGCGGGGCCGGTGGCTTGTCGGTGCCTCTGGGTACGTTGACCCTGTACGACACCTACGAGGGGGCCGACCTGTGAAACTGCGAGTGGATCGCGACGCGTTCGCCGAGGCGGTCGCCTGGACCGCACGGGCACTTCCCACCCGGCCCGCGGTGCCCGTGCTCGCGGGTATCCGGATGGAGGTCTCCGGGGACGGTTCGTCGCTGCACCTGTCCGGGTTCGACTACGAGGTCTCCACGCGCGCGTCGGTGGAGGTGCTCTCCGAGGAGTCCGGGGCGGCCCTGGTCCCCGGCCGCCTCCTGGCCGAGATCGTGCGCAACCTGCCCCCGGGGTCGGTGCACATCGACACCGACGGCTCCAGGCTGAGGGTCGTCGGCGGCGCGGCCCGCTTCACCCTCATCACCATGCCGCTGGAGGACTACCCCTCCCTGCCCGCCATGCCCGGCCTCATCGGCTCCGTGCCCGCCGACGCCTTCGCCGCCGCCGTGCGCCAGGTGACCCCGGCGGCGAGCCGTGACGACACGCTTCCCATGCTCACGGGCGCCTACCTCGACTTCCGGGGCGACTCCCTCACTGTGGTCGCGACCGACCGCTACCGCATCGCCGTGCGCGACCTGTGGTGGAACCCCGCCGACCAGGGCGTGGAAGTGGCCGCCCTGGTGCCGGCGCGCACCCTGCACGACACCGTGCGCGGGCTGATCACCCGTTCCAACGTGGACATCGCCCTGGCCGCACCCGGTCCGGGCACGGGGCCCGGCCTGGCGCCGGGGGAGGGGATGATCGGTTTCGAGAACGGCGAACGCCGTACCACCACCCGGCTGATCGACAGCGAGTTCGTCAAGTACGCGTCGTGGTTCCCGAAGGAGTTCTCGGCCCGCGCCGAGGTGGTCGTCGGCCCCCTGACGGAGGCGGTCAAGCGGGTGGCGCTGGTCGCGGACCGCAACACCCCGCTGCGGCTGGCGTTCGCCGAGGGCGAGGTCGTGCTGGAGGCGGGATCGGGCGACGACGCCCAGGCGGTGGAGTCGATCGAGGTCTCCTACGAGGGGGAGCCGCTGCGCATGGCCTTCCGCCCCGACTACCTGTTGGACGGCCTGACGGGTGTGGAGACCGACACCGCGTACCTCAACTTCACCGAGCAGACGAAACCCGCCGTGTTCACCGACGTTCCCGCGAAGGAGGGCGAAAGCCCGTCCTTCCGCTATCTGGTTCAGCCGTTGCGGGTGTCCTGAACAAGGATTCGGGTCCTACCCCACTTCGGCCGCGAGTTGTCCACAGAGTTATCCACAGGAAGGCGTTCTTCCTGTGGATAACCCGGGGTAATGGCCCGCGGAGAACACCTGAACCACCCCTGGTGGACTCTCGCATTTCTACGGTGACATGCGAAAACATCAACGGGGCGGTTCTGTGCACAGGCTGTGGACAACGGTGGCGCAGGGGCCCTATTCGCCCTCTGCCAGGGTGGACGTCCCTCCGCTGCTCACCGGGGTGTCCAGACCGAGTTCGGCCTGGCGTCCCCTTCTGTATCCCGCGCGGTAGCCCGCCGCGCTGTGCGTTCGCTCCGGCCGGTGCTTGCGCAACTGGGGGAACTGCTTCTGGAACTCCTCGCGCACGCGGGTCACGTCGTTGAGCAGCACCAGTTCGGCCCCTCGCGCGGCCTCGACGCTCTCTCCGGAGTCGTCGGGACCTCCTGGGGCGGCCATTTCCTGCAGCCGGGCGCGGAAGTCCCGAATACGTTCGGCGACCGCCCTGCCGTAGGCGCGCACGAACGACCGGTAGTAGCGCTTGCGCTCCGTCTCCAGTTCCGACCGCGTGTAGTTGCGCAGTTCGCGGATGTCCGACACATGTGACGAGCTCATGAATTTGGCCGACGACTCCATCTGCATGGAGATCGACGGCATCAGTATCCGCAGCGCGTCGAGCGCGCTCACCGTCCCCACGAGGATGATGACGCGGTCGGTGTTCTCGGAGTTGTTCCCCCTGACAGCCGATTGGCAGCCGTAGGCGGCGGCGATGTCGGCCAGGGCCCGGACCCGGGCCTTCCCGTGGCCGCCCACCCCTGCGACGGTGTAGTCCATGCGGCTGATCGCGTCCGGTTCCTCGCCCCTCTCGACGCGAGCCTCGGCCTCCGCGATCGCGTGGCGGGTCATCAGCTCGGCGGCCTTGGCGGTGAACGCCTGGCTCTCGGCGTCAGTAACCGAGGGATCCTCCGCCATGCGAAGGAGCCCTCGGACCCGCTCGACCATTTTCTGACGAGCAGCTTCAGTCATCGGCGCCCGGTTGTCTCCCGTCGGTGAGTGTTCAGTTCCCGCCACCGGCGGGAAACACCGAGCCTAGGCGTTCTTGTTCCCAACCACCATCGCGATGAGCCCGACGGTGACCCAGATCGCGGCCGCGACGAGCAACCCGCCGAACAAAGCACCGAACAGACCGGCGATCGGAGCGGCCAGGATCGAGGTCGCGTAGCTGACGATCGCGTACCCGGCACCGCCGACGGCGGCGGGCACGGCGGCGTAGCGGAACGGGTAGGTGGCCGCGTAGCGCTTGCCCCTGCGGTCGGCCTTCTGGCGCATCACGCCGCCCACGCCGCCGATCAGTGCGAAGAAGATCACCGCGGCGGTCAGGCCGGACGTGAGGGCGCCCGCACCCAGGTTCAGCAGGAAGAAGAGGGCTCCACCGGCCGCGCCCCCCAGGACCGAGGTGGTCCAGGGCCAGATCATCGTCGCCGAGGCGACAGGAGTGAATGCGTTACCGCGCTCCAGCGTCATGTCCACTGCTCCAGTCGAATCGCGTGACGACCGCTCTTCGACGGGCCGTCCGCTCCAGCATGCAACCTCAGGGCTCCACGCACATCAGGGCCCGTCCCTGACTTACCCCCGAGTTCGCGTTCCGGCACATCGCCGAGGTCGCAGTCGCGTGGGTCTCACGTGCAGAGCCCTCCCCGGGACAACGATCAGCCGGTCGCTGAAGTGCCCGGCCCGCCAGAGTTCCCGACGGAGTTCCCGCCAGGGGGACCGGACAGGTCCGCGGACAACCGGGGCCAGGCGGTGCGGAACGCCGGCAGCAGGGGCAGCGCCTCCAGGTGGTCCACCGAGACCCACCGGACCTCCTTGCTCTCGGTGTTCCCCGGCCGGAACGGCGTCATCTGCGCGACCCTGGCCAGGAACGTGTCGTAGCGCCACACCTGGAGGTCCTGTTCGTGGACGCCGAGGAGGGTGTACTCCCCGAGGTCGCCGGCGACCTCCTCGCGGAACTCCCGGACGGCGGCCTCCAGGGGCGTCTCGTCCCTGTTCCTGGCCCCTCCGGGGATGCCCCAGGTCCCGCCCATGTGCGTCCACCCCGCGCGGTGCTGAAGCAGCACGTGGCCGGTTCCGGCCACATCGGTGGTGTACAGCAGTAGGCCGGCCGCACCGTAGACCCCCCACCGCCGGGATCCGTCGGGCAGGCTGACCCAGCCGTTTCCGTCACCCTCCAGCATCACTTCCTCCAAGTTCGCGCCCCTTCCGGACCACGGGTCACGTCCATCTTCCTGTGGACAACGATCGAACACGAACGATCATGCCCGGTACCCCTCGGAACCCACGACCCGGCCGCAGCTTCGCGGCACGCCTCCCGGTCCGCACGCTCGCCTCACGCGCCGCTGCCGGCCTCCGCCGCCCCGTCTGCACCCCTCGGGAAGGACGCCGTCGGTCAGGGGCCGGGCGGACCGCGACGCGAAGGTCCGGGGGCGGAGACTGACAACCGGCGTGAAACAGCCGTAAAAGGTCACCGGGGCGCCGTGCGCCGGGACCATTCGACGGCCCCGAGACGTGGCATCGCCTTCCGGGTAAGGGTTTTCGGTGTGATGCGGTTATTTGTGATTGCGTGGGGTCGGAGTTGTTTTCTGATGTTTTGGCGGATGTCCTGTCGGAGGCGCGGACCTCGTGCCGGGCAGGGCCCCCGTCGGGCGCGCGCAGGAGATGGGCCCCCACCTGCCACGACGGCGCGCGGGAGGAGGGTGCGGGCTTGCTCCGACCGTCCGCAATTGGCCAACCACTGGTGATGGGGGAAGATGGGGGAGTAAGAGTGGACGGCGCGCGAACAACGGCCGACGTCACACCGATTCCGGCGCTGTAAGAAGACTGAAAGCGCGATGGAAGAGGATCTCTCTAGTGTGGAACTCGTTCGACGCGACAGGTTTCCATGAGAGGACGGCTCGTGGTTTCCTACCAGCGCGGCGTTCGTTGGACACATGCCACCCGTGGCGTGTTCTGAGGCGGGACTCGCCGCGGGTGGCCGGTCCGCCGGAGGGCGGTGAGTCCGTTTGATGCTTCACAGACGACGTAGGGCCACATTGCGGCTCTACACGAGCGCGGTGAGACGAGGAGTCCGGGTGCCGAAGATGTTGACCGTGGATGAGCGGTTCGAGGCGATCATCGCCGACGTGACTCCCGCGGCGAAGATGAATCCGCTGCGCGAGCCGGACCCCGAGAAGGTGCTCCCGGTCGAGCAGCAGCCCGTGGAGACTGTCCCCGAGCAGGAGAAGCCCAGCCAGGACGCGTAACTTCCGGCAGGGTCGTCCAACGGTCACTCCGAGTACCTGAGTGGAGGGGGGTACTCGGAGCCGTTGGTGTGTCCGCATTCCGCTTTTCCGCAATGGTGCTTGCTAGGGTTGCTGCTTGTGGAATTCGGCGTGCTCGGCCCCATCACCGTCTGGTCCGACGGCCGACCGATATCGGTCGGTGGTCCGCGCCAGCGCTGTGTACTGGGAGCACTGCTGGTCCACCTCGGGCGTGAGGTCACCGTCGACCAGCTCATCGGCTACCTGTGGAGCGACGACCCGCCGCGCACCGCGCGCTCGGTCATCCAGGTCCAGATCTCCCACCTTCGACGCATCCTTCCCGGCAGCATCGCGACCACCTCCGGCGGCTACGCCCTGGACGTGGAGCCCGAGGCGGTCGACCTGCACCTGTTCCGAGGTCTGCGCGACGCCGCGGCCAGAGCCGAACCTGAGGCGAGGGCCGACCTGCTCGACAGGGCCCTCGCGTGCTGGCGCGGAGTCCCCTTCTCCGGAATCGGCTCCGAGTACCTCGACTACTCCGTGGTCGCCCCCCTGCGCGAGGAGCGCTGGTCGGCCGTCGTCGCCTGGGCCACCTGTGCCCTGGGACTCGGCCGCCACGCGGAGGTCGTCTCCCGCCTGACCCCCCTGATCAGCGAGGAACCGTTCCGCGAGCGCCTGCACCACCTGCTCATCACCGCCCTGTGGCGGGACAACGAGCGGGCCAGGGCCCTCGCCGTCTACGAGGAGTTCCGCTCCCGGCTCGCCGACGAGCTCGGGGTCGACCCGGGCACAGAACTCACCGCCCTCCACGGCAGGATCCTCCAGGAGGACGGGGGCCGGACGGAAACGGCGGCCGGAGCGCCAACGGAATCAGGGTTTCGTTACCTGGTCCGCAACGACCTCCCCCGCGACCTCTCCGACTTCACCGGGCGTCAGGAACCCCTGCGCCATTTGGAGGACATGGCAGTCTCCGACGACGGGAGGGCCAAGGTCTGCGTCATCACCGGTGCGGGCGGCGAGGGCAAGACCACCACTGCCGTCCGTTTCGGTTACGAAGCCGCGAAACGTTATTCCGACGGCCAGCTGTTCCTCGACCTGTACGGCTACACCGCGAACAAGGAACCGCTCGACCCCTCCTCGGCCCTCGGCGCCCTCCTGCGCGCTGTCGGAGTCGAACCCGACGCGGTGCCCGAGTCGCTCGACGAGCGTTCGGCGCTCTGGCGGGCGACCCTCATGGGACGCAAGGCCCTGCTCATCCTGGACAACGCGGCGAGTTACGCGCAGGTCAGTCCCCTGCTGCTCTCCTCTCCCGGTGCGCTCACGCTGATCACGACCCGCAACGAGCTCTCCGGGCTCAGCGGTGCGCGGTTCCTCTCCCTCGGCATGTTCGACGAGAAGTCGTCGCTGGAACTCTTCGGCCGCATCCTGGGCGAGGAGCGTGTCCGGCGCGAGCCCGAACAGGCCCGGGAGATCATCCGGATCTGCGGCGGTCTGCCCCTGGCACTCAGGGTCATCGCCGGCCGGATGCTCAGCCGGCCCAAGTGGTCCTTCGCGCACGTGGCCAGGAGGCTGGGCGAGCAGAACCGCAAGTTCCGGGAGCTCCAGGTCGAGGGGCAGAGCGTCGAGGCCGCCATCGACCTCTCCTACCAGAGCCTCAACCCCGGGCAGCGCCGCGCCTTCCTCACCCTCGGCCTCATGATCGGGAGCACCATCGACCTGGCCGGGGCGTCCGCCCTCCTGGACACGGCGATGGAGGACGCCGACGACGCCCTCCAGGAACTCGTCGGGATGTGCCTGCTCGACGAGCCGCAGGGGGACGTCTACCGGATGCACGACCTGATCAGGGAGTTCGCCCTGGACAGGGCGACCGCGGAGTTCGAGGAGGACAGCGCCGACCGGTCGAGGGCACGCCTCGCGGAGTACTACCTGGTGACCGCCCAGCACGCGGCCGCACTCCTGGGACCGCGCGTCCAGGACGCGGCCGAGGACGAGCGCCCCGGCTACCGCACCGACCTCGACGGGCGGGAGGACGCCGAGGGCTGGTTCTCCCTCCACCAGGAGAACCTCGCCGACACCATCGAGTACTTCGCCTCCGAGGACAACGAGGACCGCGCCTGGAGGATGGCCGAGGCCGTGTGGCGCTTCTACGCCCTCCACGGTGAGATGGGCCTGCTGGTCAGCTCGCACGAGCGCGCGCTCCAGATCAACAGCAAGCAGGGCAACCAGCGCGGTCGCGCCGTCACCCTCATCGGGCTGGGGATCGCCCACTACATCTCCGGCCGCTTCGAGGACGCGATGGCCTACCTCTCCGAGGCGCACGTCCTGCTGGAGTCGGTGGGGGACGGCAGGGGCATCATCCGCGCCCTGGGAAACCTCGGCATGGTCTACGAGCGGGTGGGGCGTTTCGCGGACTCGGCGGCGGCCATCCAGGGGGTGCTGGACTACGCCGTGGAGCTCGGCAACAAGAGGATCGAGTCCCTGCAGTGGGGGAACCTGGCCGTCCTGCGCCAGACCCTGGGGGAGCACCGGGAAGCGATCCGCTGCGCCGAACAGGCGATCCTCAAGTCGGTGGAGGAGGACCAGGCCGAGACGAAGGTGCTGGCCAAACGCGTGATGGGGGAGGCCCGGGTCGGACTTGGCGAACTGGGCATCGCCTTCCGGGACCTGAACGAGGCGCTCGAACTCTCCCTCCGGCTGCGGCTGGTCGGCCACCAGATATTCGTCCGCAACTCCCTCGGCCTGGCGTACCGCGCGGCGGAGTGCTGGAACGAGGCCATCGAAGCCCACACGGAGGCCCTGACCCTGGCGGAGACGTCGGGCGACCACAGCGGCGACGCAGAGATCCTCCACGACCTCGGCGTCACCTACGCGGCCGCGGGGCGGTTCGAGGAGGCGGCCGCCGAGCTGGAGAAGTCACGGGCCATCGCCGTCGAGCGCAACGAGAACCACACGCTCGCCCGGGCCGCCCTCGCCCTGGGCGGGCTGCCCGCCCCCGCGGTGCCCGCCGACCGTGCCCACGGGTTCCTCAGGGAGGCCGAGCAGATCTTCACGGAGCTGGGACTGGCCGGGGCCGACCAGGCCAGAGAGGCCCTCGCCGCACTGCCCGAACCCCTCAGCTGACGGGACGCCGGGGGTCCCGGGTGCCGCGCGCACGGCGGGGCTTCAACCATCCGCCGCTGCGGCGCATGGACCACAGGGACAGGGTGACGGGCAGGAACCGCACCGGGCGGGGCACCTTCGGGTACACCGCCCGTGTCACCCGCACGACCCGGTCGAAGCGGCGCTGCCGCGCGTGCGACCACGGGATGCCGAACTGTTCACGCAGGTCCGGAGGGAGCAGCCCGCCGGTCAGTAGGAGCTGCACCCTCATCAGCGGGCGCAGCGGCACGGAGGCGGGGTGGAAGAGCTCCCGGACGATCCTGCGCGCCTCCTCCCCCACGCGGAGGCTGCGCATACTCCGCTCCCAGTAGGCGTCGAACTCCTCCGGGGAGGCGGGCCACTCCTCCTCCGGCAGCCCCAGAGCGGTGGCGAACGCCGAGGCCTCGCGCAGGAAGACGGCGTACTCCTGCGCGCCGGGCTCCCCGAAGACCATCGCGTTCAGCCGTGCCGAGGAGTGGGCGAGCGTGGCGGCCACCCACAGCAGCAGGTCGTGGTCGAGCGCCCGGTATCCGGGGCCGGTCACCTTGCGGTGCCTGGCCCGCACGATGGAGTGCAGGCGTCGGCGCTCCTCGTCGGTGCCGTAGATCGTGCCGTACACGAAGTAGAGGGTCCCGAACAGGCGGGCGAACGGCCGGGACGCGAAGTCGCTGTGGTCGTGGACCCCCTGGGCAACGCTGGGGTGGGCGATCTGGAGCAGCACGGCATAACCCGCGCCGCCGAGCGCGCACGCCTCGCCGCCGGCCTTGCGCAGGGGTGATGCATCGGATGATCGGCCCATACCTGGGATCGTACGACAACGGGCCGTCCCCCCGCGGCGCTGGCGCGCTCCTCGGAGCCCGTGGGGGCGCCACGGTCGGGGGAGGGGCCGTGTGCCCGCGCACACGACCCCCGCCCGCATGCTCGCACGGATCAGGGACCGAGGGCGCGGAACACTCCGGGCCTGGTCAGGGCGTCGGTGTTGTCCACGAACTGGTCGACCGCACCCACCGGCGACCGACCGGTGAGCTCGGGGTCCTCGACCCGCGCCATCAGGGCACGGGTGAAGCGGGCGGCGTCCAGCACCGGCCAGGGGCGCTCGTGGAAGGGCCGGGGGCGGGTGTCCAGCCGCTCGGCGAGGCCGGTTCGGTTCTGCTGCTCGCCGACCAGGGCACAGGCGTCGGCGAGGGCCCCGGGCTCCGCGTCCAGCGCCCTGGCCAGAAGCGGGCTCAGTGCGCGGGCCCCGGGGAGCCGGGCGAACGCGCTGCCCAGCCACTTCGAGTAGGGCGGATAGTTCCGGGAGAGCAGGAGCGCCAGCCGCATGAGGTCGCGGACCAGGCGCGCGGCCACCACCCGCGCGCCCAGTCCGTCGCCCACCTCCGCGCAGCGTCCGACGAACGCCTCCTCCTGGGAGACGCGCTGCCACTGGCAGGCCAGCACGTACCGCCACACGTCGTCCGGGTACCAGCCCAGGGCCCGGCGGGACCGTGTGAGGTCGCCGGTGGAGTCGTGGAAGACGGCGCCGCCCACGACCTCGGCCAACCGCTGGGTGGGGGTGGCGAGCCAGTCGGCGGTGGCCACCCCTTGGCGGGGGTCGAAGCCCAGACCCGCGACGAACCATCCGCCGAGGCCGACCACCTCCACCCGGTGGCGGCCGTCGGGGGCGTCGGCGTCCGGACGCCACGTCTGCGGAGGGCCGCTGTCGGCGGCGAACCTGACGGGCCACCCCCTCACCCGCCCGTGCAGGCGGTCGTCGAGCAGGTCGAGTACCCGGGACCGCTCGTCCGGGCCGGCGACGAAGAGCTGGAGGCGCGGCCCCCAGCCGTGGTCGGTGGAGCGTTCGGTGTCCAGGCCGAGGACCTCCGAACCGGAGCCGACGAGCGCGGCGGCGTGGGGGAGCCCCGGGTGTTCGGAGCGGAGCAGCGGGGCGACCGCCTCCGTGTACAGGGCGCGGGACAGGTCGAGGCCGGGGAGGAAGTCTGGCGGCATGCCGGTGAGCCTAGAGCGGCGCTCGCGGAGCGGCCACGGGATTTTCCGCGGGGTCGGAGGAGGCCCATGGGACGTGTGGTGCGGAGGCCTCGTAGAGGGGGGTAAGGGAAATATGTCTTCGAGGTTAGGTCTAGTCACGATCGTCCCGCCTGGGGAATTGGTCTAGCTGCGGAGGGGCAGACCACGGGCCAATTCTGTTAAGTGTCTTTCCAGTTCATGGCTCGAACGGCGCGCAAACGACGGCAGTACCAGTGCGAAACCAGACCAAATGGACAGTCTCACCGGTATGGCTGGAACGAGGTACCCCCTCGCAACAGGAGTCTTGACGTCCAGTTACGGGGTGCTTACCGTCTTCCGCAACGGGTGGAAAGGACATTCCGGGCTCGCCCGGAGTCTCCGGGACAGTGCTGTCCGACGTTCGCAGGGGAATATCCGAGCCCTCGCGGATGCCCCCCACCCGCCTGGACCGGAAACGGTCCGGGTCACCCCCGCTACGAGACCCGACCGCGCCGCAGGGCCGGAAGGGCATCGTGACCCGAAGAGAAGGGCCCCCCATGAAGACCCGCAGCAGAATCCGCTCCGCCTCCGCCGTCGCCGCCGCCACCGCGCTGATCTTCACCCTGATGCCCGCCGGCACCGCCAGCGCGCACGGCTACGTCTCCGCCCCCGCCAGCCGCCAGGCGCAGTGCGCCGCGGGCGTCGTCGAGTGCGGACCCATCCAGTGGGAGCCGCAGAGCGTCGAGGGTCCCAAGGGCCTGACCGAGTGTGCGGGCGGCAACAGCCAGTTCTCCGAGCTCAACGACGACAGCCGCGGCTGGAGCGTCACCGAGGTCGGCTCCAACCTGACCTTCACCTGGACCCTCACCGCCATGCACTCCACCGCCACGTGGGAGTACTTCATCGGTGGCCAGCGCGTCGCCAGCTTCAACGACAACGGCGCCCGTCCGCCGTCGACCGTCCAGCACAACGTGAACCTGTCCGGCTACAACGGACGCCAGAAGGTCCTCGCCGTGTGGAACGTCGCGGACACGCCCATGGCCTTCTACTCCTGCGTCGACGTCAACATCCGCAGCTAGCCGGATCGGCTGCCCCGGGGCCCCGGCCCGGCCCGACGGCCGGACCGGGGCCCCGGCCTGTCTCATGCCTGGCGGCCGGCGGTACGGTCCCGCAGCCCTGTGGCCGGTTGGTCCGGCTACCCGGCTGTCAGGGCGGTGACCAGGTCGTCCAGTCCGTTGAAGCGGCCGTCGAAGACGTCGGCATCCGTCGGCGGATCACCGACCGGCCGCCGGACGTAGGCGGTCCGCATGCCGCTCGCCCGGGCCCCGCGGAGGTCCCAGGCATGGGCGGCCACCATGAGCACGCGCCCGGGTGGGCACCCGGCGGCATCGATGGCGAGCCGGTAGACCTCCGGGGCCGGCTTGTAGGCCGAAACGGCCTCGGCGGACAGTACCTGGTGCCAGCGCAACCCGGCATGCGCGTTGAGCCGCAGCAACGCGGTGCGGCTCGCGTTGGAGAGACCGAGCACGGGGAACCGCCGCGCGAGCCGTTCCAGAGCGGCGACCGAGTCGTGCCAGGGGGACAGGCGCTGTCCCGCCGTGGCCAGCCGGGCGATGGCCGCCGGATCGGAGATCCCGGCCCGTGCCGCCACCCGTCGGGCGGCCTCCCCGTCGACGACCCCGGTGTCGGCGTAGGCGCGGTCTCCTCGTGCGATGCTCTGCTGCTCGGTCTCGACATGCCGCTGCCATAAGGCGAGCAGATCGTCGACGGATTCTCCGCCGGACGCGGGCAGCGCGTCGCGGATTCCCGCTCGGAGCCCACCGGGCTCGTCGACCAGTGTTCCGAGGACGTCGAAGACGACGGCCTCGATATCGCGGATCCCGGCCACGTGGACTCCCGTTCGCCTAAGCGTCACCTGTTCAACCGGTGACGATCTTGTCAGCGGGGTCGTTACCGGTCAAGATGGTGACGTGAATTTCGCCTTCGTGAGCGGCAACCCGGCCCTCGACCTGGTCGGCACCGTGGGATCCCGTCGGGACGGGCCCGTCGACCTCCTGACCGCGCCCGCCGACCTCGAACGGTGGGTGGCCGCGTGCGAAGGGCTCCCCGACCGGGTCACCGCCGACCTCGCGGGCTTCGAGTCCGCCCTGTCCCTGCGGGAGGCGACCTACCGGCTCGCCCTCGACCGCGTCCTCGAACGGCCCTTCGACCCGGGCAGTCTCACGATCGTCAACGACACGGCCGCCGGGCCGCTGCCCGCGGTCGAGCTCGGCGACGCGGGGCTGCGCATCTCGGGAGACCTCCGTGCGGTGCTCTCCCACCTGGCCAGGAGCGGTATCACCGTGCTCGCCGATCCCCGCGCCCGCCTCAAGGAGTGCGGTCGCTCCGGCTGCACCCGCATCTACCTCGACCGCTCACGCGGCGCCCGGCGCACCTGGTGCGGGATGGACGAGTGCGGCAATCGCGTCAAAGCCGCGGCGTACCGGGCCCGCAGACGGGCGTCGGCCTCCGCCGATGCGTTGATTCCGAGTCTTTGAAAACCCGGTACGAAACAAGGTCTTGGCCGTGGTGGCCGCCGAGTTGGGCTCCCGGCCACGCGAGACGCTCGGCGCAGACCCCAGCCGAGCGCCTCACCGAGCTGCTCGCCGCAACGAACCGACCTCACGTGTCACGACGATTCCTGGAATTCACCCTGCGCGACGAGGGCCCCTGTCGGCATCTGCGCACCTGCGCGCTCCCGGGGTCCGAAGGGCGGACTACTTCCCCACCGTGCCGGCGGCCCAGTCGCCGTACTTCGCCGCTTCGGTGAAGACCCACGGGCCCACGCAGGCCACGCTCTCGTCGTAGTCGCCGTCGCGGCTGGTCAAGCCGACCAGCTCCCAGTCGCCCTCCCTGCCGCGGATCATGGGGCTGCCGGAGTCGGTCGAGCAGACCTGCGCCTCAGCGGTGGGGTGTTCGGAGCACAGGTCGCCGTCGAGCTCCGCGCAGCGGTCGTCGGGCACGATCTCGGTGTCGATCTGCTGCAGGATCTCCGGCTTGGGCTCCTGGCCGAGCTCGTCGACCACACCCCAGCCCAGGGCGCGCACCTGCGTACCCGGTTCCGGCCGGTCCCCGGCGATACGGACGGGGGCCTGCTCGACCGGGGAGTCCAGCTTCAGCAGTGAGATGTCCTTGCGCACCAGGAGAAACGAGTGCGGGTAGTCGGGGTCGTCGCTGACGTCCTCCGCCTCGTAGTCCGGGTGCTGGACCACCTCGGTGACCTCGCGTTCGCTGCCGCCCTCATCCCGGTTGTTGCTGCCCACCCGCACGGAGATGCTCTCCGTCTGGAGCAGGTCGAAGTCGGAGCAGTGGGCGGCGGTGAGCACCCACTGCTCATCGATCAGCGAACCCCCGCAGTAGTGCAGGCCCTGGTCGTCGAACAGGGCGGTCACGAACGGGTACTCCTCGGTGGCGTCGACCCCGCCGATGACCGCGGACGCGGGAGCGGCCAGCGCCATCGGGCCGAGCAGCGACGCGGCTCCCACCGCCCCCGCGACCGCCGCCACTCGACCCCGGTTTCGCCCGTTCCGGTTCCCGCGGATGCCGACCATGCCCGACCAGTCCCTTCGGTTGTGCGTGTGACCACGCCGTTGCCTGCCGTCACACACGAACCTAGAGGGCCGGCCCCGCCGGGGGCATCGTCCGCGAGAGCTAACCCACTTACGACGAAAGTCGCCCTCCGCCGAGCCCTGGAGGGCCGAACGGAGGGGGAGGGCTTTCCCAGGGGCACCGACCTGTCGGCCTGCTCCTGGGAGGACTTGGCCGCGGTGGCCGCTCGATACGCGCGGGACAAAAAAGTGGCCACCTAGTAGGGGTTAGCTACTAGATGGCCACCTTTGACCAGGGAGAAGACTCCCTCGTCACTTGTCGGGGTGGCGGGATTTGAACCCACGACCTCTTCCCGTACCGGGGCCCTCCGGTGGCCTGTGGCCGGACCAAGGAAACCGCTGTTGACCTCGTCCTTCGTCCCGGTCGGTTCCCAACGCTTCCGGGGCTCTCTCGGAGCCATGTGCACTGAATGTGCATTGATCTTCGCCCAGCCACAGGACGCCCGCTCCTGGTGAGCTGGCCTGTCCCGCACGCCTGAACCATGCTCCCTCAGCCCCATTCTTCGGCAACCATCGTCTTCGGTCCGGGGTGCCCGATGGCGCCGGGGCCGGCACCCCAGACAGTCCGTGTCGCGCCATCGGGTGCCCCGGGAACCGAAGACGTCATCAACCATTGGGACCAAATGCCCTGGTGGGGCGTGTGTGTTCTGAGTCACCATGGACGTGTCGGGCAGCTCTGGCCCCGCTCGCCGTACGGGCCTGTCCGACAGATGCTGCGTGCGTGCGGCCTACGGCCGTGCGCTCGGGACCGGGCGGCAGCCCGCAGCCCGAGCGGCGGCCGAGGGCCGCCGTGACGGCGCTTGCGCCGTCGCCTTGATCCCATACAGCCCAACTCGGCAAAAGAGATGAAAAAGATGAGTAGATACATAGATACAAATTTGGCTTCTATTGCTCTCGACCGTGTCGAGGGCTTTGCCTTCGAGTCTTTTGTCAATGATTTTTTTCCTCATGTCATTGGGTCTCGATTCGTGCCGCTTGGTGGCGTAAAGGATGGTGGAGCTGACGGCTTTGAAGGAGAATCAATATTCGAAAAAGAGAACAGCGCTCATCACTTCTTTCAAGTCACGGTGCAGGAGGACCATCGATCCAAAATCCGTCGCACTGTAAAGCGGTTAAGGGAATTTGGCAGAGAAGTCCACTCTCTAACTTATGTAACTTCCAGGGACATTAAGCATATAGACAAGGAGGAGGATGAACTAGGCGATGAACTGGGAGTGAACATAAGGATACGAGGCCGCGGTTACGTGGTTGCCAATATAAATAAATCAACAGCTACGCGTGGAGCGTATGAACAGCATTTGTCGCACTTGACGGACTACCTTAAGCGGGTTGGTTCGGCTCCGGTAATAACAGCTAGTCCGAACATAAAATCGCCGGCGATATATGTGTTTTTGAGGCAAGAGCTTGATAGGAGGACTGGGAATGACTCGATGATAAATTCAGTCGCGGATAGCCTTGCACTTTGGGCGCTAGAGGGAACGGATCCGGATCAGGGCATTTTTATGTCCGCTCAGCAGGTCAAGGACAAGATATGCCAAGAAATACCGGCGGCTGATTCTATTCTGAAAGGAAGGATTCGAAAAAGACTTAGGAAGATGTCAGATAAAAAGAACCCAGGTGGAAGAAAGGTGCGCTGGCACAGAAAGGATGACGAGTTTTGTCTTCCCTATGAGACGAGGGAGATGCTGGAGAGCGAGAACGCAGAAGACGAGAAGCTGAGGCTAGATGTAGAAAAAAGCCTTATCGATAGGTCTCTTAACTCTGGGGTGATCCTTTCTAATGAAGAGTCAGAAGTTGTCGGTGGAATTGCACTCCGAGTCTTTCAGATCCTTTTCGAGCGCCAGGGGATAGAATTTTCTCATTTCATATCAAACGAGCAGAGCTCGGACATGCCATCAACTTATGATGCCGTAAATGATGCAATTTTTGAAAGGGGTATAAGTGGAGAGGGGTCTTCCAGGGTTAAGAGGGCTGCTGTAGCCGTAGTGAAACAGTGTGTCTACAGTCCGTCAGAGACGGAGAGGGATTATTTGGGTAGGCTGGCACGGACATACTCGCTGCTCTTCACTCTGAACACAGAACCGCGTCTAATTGAGTATTTCCAAGAAATGTCGTCGGGATTTTGTCTTTATGTGGGCTCGGATGTTCTAGTGCGATCTCTGAGTGAGGAGTACCTAGAGCCAGAAGATCGAATAGCACGTAACACTCTTTCGGCGGCGGCGGAATCCGGTGCCACGCTAGTTCTTACAGAGCCTGTTCTGGAAGAAGTGATCAACAATCTTCGCGGTACAGACTTTGAATTTAAGAACCATATCCAAGATGTCGAGCATCGAATAAGCAAAGATATTGCTGAGAACGTTCCTAAGATCATGCTCCGATCGTATCTTTACGGACGACTGGAGCGTGAGTCTAAGTCACGCTTCCCAAGTAGCTGGCAATCATTCGTTGAAAACTTTTGTAGCTATGAATTGATTCATTTTTCACAGGGTGAGGATGAACTTCGCACGTATCTGCAATACGAATTCAAGATGGAGTACTCCTCTAGAGACGATCTGCTCTTGCTGGCTGATTCAGACGACGTAGCCTCTCTGTCGCATGACCTGGCCAGCAGTAAGGACGCTGTACTTGCTGAAAATGATGCACTAATTGCCTGCTCTGTGTACGGTCGGCGTAAGGCAAAAAAAGAGGGGGCCTATGTATCGGAGTTCGGTTATAGGACTTGGTGGCTTACTAATGAATCTCGTATTCTGAGGCACAGTGCAAAACTGAAGAATAAAAACAAGGGCGCTGGTTATATAATGCGTCCTGATTTTTTGCTCAACTTTCTAACGCTTTCTCCTAGCTCTGACGAAGCAAGAGAGACTTTGCAGAACGTCTTTCCTGGGCCCCTCGGTGTCCAGCTTTCAAAGAGAATGCCTGCGGCTGCTTTTCATGAAATGATGGGCAAGGTCAAAGCCGCAGAAAATCTAACTGAGGGAAGAAGGATTGCGGTTATGTCACGTTTGGCGGATGAGTTGAAGAGCGATTTTGACAAGAGATATGATCGAGAATTTGAGTGAGTTGGCAAGGCCTCTTCTTGGTCTCACTTGTGGAGGCGTAATTATTACATCTCATGTGTATGGATCGGCGAACTAAATCTTATGCCGTCGTGACTGCGGACATGAGGGATGTTCGGCTCTAGAGCGTCTAGAAGGCGAACAGCGTAGACCTCGCGCATTTGCTTTTTGACCTCGTCGGGTGTGAGCCACTCGACGGAGGTTGCCTCGCTCGTGGTGCTCTCCTCGCCTCCTGACGGCTTGCAGCGGAACACGAGGGCGACGATTCCGCGGGCCATGTTCTTGTAGACACCCGTAAGCTGTTCCACCTCGACGTGGACGCCAGTCTCCTCCAGAACCTCGCGGACAACGCCGTCTTCGGGGGTCTCGTCCAACTCCAGCACGCCGCCCGGTGGTTCCCAGGTGCCGTTGTCCCTGCGCTGGATCGCCAGCATGCGTCCGTCTTCGCGTATGACGGCACCTGCCACGGACACCGAGTGCAGCGGCGTTGACGGCTTGTCTCCGGTGCTGTTACTCATGTACAGGAGCATAGGAGGAACAGAAGGACTATGGCGAGCACTGTAGGGGCGAAGTCGGCGAAGCCCCGGTATCTCCAGATCGCAGACGACATCGAAGAGCAGATCCGGGCCGGCCGCCTGGCTCCTGCTGAGGAGATCCCGAGCGAGACGACGCTGATGGAGCGCTACGGCGTCTCGTCCGGCACAGTCCGCAAGGCGGTAGCCCAGTTGCGGACGTCGGGCCTGGTGGATACGTACCAGGGCAAGGGCTCCTTCGTGAAGTCCCGGCCTCCCGTCAGACGCAAGTCCTCGGATCGGTTCCGGCGCTCACACCGTCGTGCGGGCAAAGCGGCCTACATCGCGGAGACCGAACAGGCGGGCGTGAAGCCCACGGTTCAGGTGCTCTCCATCGGTCCTGTGTCCGCTCCGGGAGAGATCGCCGAGCGCTTGGCTGTGAACGTGGGCGACAAGGTGCTTGCTCGGCGTCGGCTCTACTTCAGCGACGGCACACCCACCGAGGAAGCGACGTCCTACTTGCCGTGGGACGTGGCGCGGGACATCCCCGAACTCTTCGAGGAGAACCCTGGCGGTGGTGGCATCTACGCCCGTTTGGAGGAGCACGGTCACGAGTTCGCGGAGTACACCGAGACCGTGCGGGCGCGTCTGGCGACCAAGCAGGAGGCGAGTGCGCTCGCGCTCAGTCCTGGCTCTCCGGTTATCCACCTGACCCGCAACGCTGTGACCGCTGAGGGGCGTGTCGTGGAGGTGTGCGACACCATCATGGCTGCTGATCAGTTCGTGCTCGACTACCGCATCCCGGCCACGGACTGAGGGTCTGGCTGGCGTCCCGGAGCCGCATCTTCGACTCAGAGGGTTGACTCATGTACAGGAGTGCGTCACTCTTATCTACATCACTCATATACATGAGTGAATGGGCTCAGCTCATATATAGAGGTTGGGCCTTGGGTTCGTTGATGTGACCGGTGCCCTGCCATCGCGGCGGGTGTCGCCGCCCCAGTCCCCTCGGGAGCGTGCTTCGTGGAATTCGTCGCCGTATCCGCTCCGAAGCGGTGTAGGTCCTGCCGTGGTCGTGGGTGGAAATCAATCCGTTCTCGGCGGCTGGTCGTGGTTCGCTCCTCCACCGCACGTGAACCCACTGTCCGTATGGCTCCCTGCACGGCATGCCGGGGGAGCGGAACGGGCTCGTGATGAAAAGGGGCGCGGACTCCTGCGTCGGGTGGCTCCCGACTCGTCGGTGCTTCCGCCTCATAGACAGCAGACCCCCGCGACGCGGGCTAGGCGTCCGGGGGCATGGCCAACCTGATGGAAGCAGGCTGACGTGAGAGACCTTATCGCCCTGATTCGGGCGCTGGTGAATCTGATTCGACCGACCCGACAAGGCAGGCACCACCGCAACGACCCTCCGCTGTTTTGGGTGCCTGCTCCCGCGCGAGTGGAGCTGTGGCCCGCTCCGGAACCCATCGTGATGGACGGTGCCGATCCCCGTTCCTACTCGCTGGTGCGTGGCCCCTATGCGCATGTGGAGCGTCGTCGCTCGACTCAGCGGGCCGAGCGAGACCGGCGGGGGATCGACCTGCTGGTGCAGATCGCGCGTTCCTCCCCTGCCTTGGACGACATGGCCGAGTTGCGTGACCTGGTGCGCACGGCCATAGCCGTGGGGGCGGTGCGGCGATGAGGGGTGACGGACGCGGCACGGTGATCGACCGCGAAACCCTGATGGAGTGGGCTCGTGCCCAGGGTGTGCGGGTGCGTGTCGCCTTCGAGGACTGGGAGTCCATCACCTACGAGACCTTGTGCCGACAGCCGGACGGGACGTCTTTGATTCAGCGGCATCGGTGCGTGCTGCCCGAACCCATCACACGGCGACGGCTGTTGATGACCTACGTGGTCGGGCTGTGTCACGAGATCGACGGGGCCGAGTGCAACCATGTCCGGCGCATCGTGCCCCCGGTGCTCTCCTCGGCGGACGAGGCGGCTCGGCATGACGTGACCCTGGTCGCCGCCGCTCTGGTGGAGGCTGAACGCCGGGCGGTGTGTGGGGCGACGGTGGACAACCTGGGGGTCTACACCGTCGAACGCGCCGTGCACTGGCGGCCCTTCTAAAGACACCCGCGTGCCCTGCCGTCTCTCCGAGACCACGGGGACCAGGGCACGCGGACCTCGTCCTTCTTCACACGGTGATGTGCGCGCCCGAGCGGCGTGCTTCCCGCCGTGCTCCTTGATCACGGGTCGGGGCTCAAATGTGCCCCCACCTGCTGACAGGGCCAGACCACGCAAGTAAGCTACTCGACCATACGAGTGCTAGAGTCACCAGGTGGACAACATGTCGAGTCTGGAGTTCGCTCCGCCCAAGTACGTACAGATCGTGCGGGCGATCCAAGAGCGCATCGAAGACGGTACGTACCCAGTGGGGGAGATGCTTCCCTCCGAATCCCGGATGGTGCGCGAGTTCGGGGCCGGACGCTCCACGGTGGTGCGGGCCTTGCAGATCCTGAGCATGCAGGGGTGGATCGAACGCGAACACGGGCGCGGGTCGTTCGTGCGGGGCGTTCCGCAGCAGACCTCCGAGCGCTCCCATGCCGGCGCCAGTGCCTTCGACGCCTCCGAGGAGGCCAAGAGCAACCGCATTCTCAAGGCGGGCCGCACTCCCGTGCCCGCTGCCGTGGCCGAGGCGGTCGGTGTGCCCGAGGGTTCCCCGGCGATCAGGCGTCAACGCCTGGTCCTCGATGACGGCCAACCCAGTGAGCTGGTCACCCTGTGGTTCCCCCTCGACGTCGCCGACGGCACCGACCTGGGCGACGAACAGCCGATCAGCATCGGCGCACACGAACACGTGCAGATGGTCAAGCAGGTGCGCCCTTCCCGGGTCTCCGAACGGTTGTGTGCGCGGCTGGCCACGGATGAGGAGTCCGAGCGCTTGGGCCTGGACGAGGGGACTCCCGTGCTCGGCATCACCGCGCGGATACTGGACGCCTCAGAGAAAGTGATCGCGGTCGCCGAGGTGGTCCTTCCCGGTGACCTGCACGAACTGGAGGACTCCTACCCGGCGGGGTAGCCGCGGGCAAACACTGGCCACTTATCTACTTGTCCAATCAAGTGTGGCCGGTTATCCTGAACTCAACTTGACCGGACAAGTGGTTGAGTGATCATCAAGTGGAAGGCTGGTCGATGGCTATTCAGGGTGCGTTGCCGGTGAGCTTCGGGACGGTGTTCCCGCACGGTGCTTTCGCGCTGGGAGTGGAGGCGATCACGGACTTCGAGACCAAGCGTCCGCAGATGGACAAGGAGACCGGTCTGCCTTTGTGGGCGGTGGACGTGATCGACGCCGATCCCGAAGCGCGGGGCAAGGCCAAGTCGGTGAAGGTCAAGGTCGCTGCCGAGGTGTGCCCGACCCTGCCGGACGAGGTCCCGGGGTTGCCGTTCCGGCCGATCGAGTTCGAGGCGATGGCGGTCATGCCCTACGTCGACGACAACGGCCGCCGCCCCCGGGTCGCGTACTCGCTGCGGGCCCGTGGTCTGAAGGCACCGGGTGGTGCTGCTGGTGGTCGTCGTGCCCCGGCCAAGGAAGCGGCGTGACCGCCTCCTGACATGTAAGCGGGGCGGCCTGGTGCGCCAACACCTAGCCGCCCCTTCCACCCCTCCCGTTACCTGCGAAAGCTTCGTGAAGAGGTCTCTTCAGTATGTCCGATTACCCCACTGACCTGTCCACTCTGACCGGTCCGCAGTTGGTCCGGCTGTTCCTGGACGCGGTCGACTCCCGGCCCGCCACGGATGCCGAGCGCGCCGAGTTCTTCGACTTCAAGGCGCGTGTGTTCGGCACGCTCGCGGAACGGGACCACAACCCGGACGCGGCCAAGGCCGCTGCCCATGCCCGCGCCGACCGTGACCGGATCCTGGCGCGGATCGAAGACGCGATGGGCGGTGACCAGTGATGGCGAAGATCGGCGCTCCTCAGACCTCCCCGACTCTGCCGACCCCGGCTCAGGGTGTGCGGTGGACGACCCCGATCGTGGAAACCCCGGGCATCGTCGTCCTGGGCTCGTGGATCTGGAGGCTGACGCGGTTCCTGGTCACGCTGCCGTTCCGCTTCCCGGTCCTCGCCGCCACCGTGGCCGTGTCGTTCGCCGCCTGGTGGTGGCTGGACTGGCCCGGCCTGGCCGGACTGTGGGCGACGGCTGCGGTGGCCTCGCTGGTGTGGTGGCGGACCTCGCCCGACTCCTACCGAACCTGGGTCACACTGCGCTTGTTGGCCTGGTGGCGGCACGTGTTCGTGTATCGGCGGCACTGGCAACCGGTGCTGGTGATCTCCGGGCTGGCCGAGTCCTACCAGGAACGCCGCTACCTGCCCCGGATTCGCCGCGTCACCTGTGACACCTGGGCTGACCGTGTCCGGGTCTCCCTCGTCGCCGGGACGTCCCCGGCAGACTTCGAGACGCGGGTGGCCGAGCTGGCGCACGGGTTCGCCGCTCCCTCGTGCCGGGTGATCGTGAACGGGCCGAGGGACATCACCTTGGAGTTCCCCCGGCGCGACACCCTGGCCGAACCCCTCGATGCCCTTCCGGTCCCCGTCGTCCCGGAACTGGGAGCGCTCCACCTGGGCCAGAGGGAAGACGGCTCTCCCTGGTGGCTGCGGCTGCACGGCACGCATGTCCTGGTCGCCGGGGTGACCGGGTCCGGGAAGGGGTCGGTCATCTGGTCCGCCATCCGGGCCATGCTCCCCGCCGTCGCGGACAACACCGCGCAGGTGTGGGCAGTCGACCCCAAGCGCATGGAACTCGCCTACGGGCGGGACCTGTTCGCGCACTATGCCGATGACGGTGAATCCGCGGTGGCGGTGCTGGAACTGGCCGTGGCGCAGATGCAGGACCGGGCCCGGCGCTACGCGGGCAAGCAGCGCTCCCACACCTCTACTACGGAAGACCCGTTCGTCCTGGTGGTCCTGGACGAGGTGGCGTTTCTGACCGCCTATCACCCTGACCGGGATGTGCGGCGTCGCGCGGAGAACGCCATCGCCACCCTGACCTCACAGGGCCGCTCGGTCGGCTTCGCCGTCTTGGCCGCGCTCCAGGATCCGCGCAAGGAGGTCATGAACCTTCGGAACCTGTTCCCGGACAAGGTCGCCCTTCGGCTGGACGAGGCGTCACAGGTCGACATGATCCTCGGGGAGGGCGCCCGGGACCGGGGTGCGAACGCCCACCTGATCGACCCCACTTTGCCCGGGGTGGGATACGTCCGTGTGGAGGGCTCACCGGCCCCGGTACGGGTCCGGGCCGCCTACGTCTCCGATGACGACATCACCGCCATGGTCAGTGCTCACCCATCCTGCTCGACAGGGGGAGAGCGATGATGGGTTGTGGAGGCATCGGAGTGCATTCGCCACCATCGCACCCCAAGGATGGCGAACACCGTCGCGGCCCCCAGAACGACGCTGTACCAGGTGCCACCGTTGACGACCACGGTCGCGCCAACGATGACCGCTCCGAGTGCCACAAGGGCGTACCAGCCTGGAACGAGTCGTCTCAGTTCGGCTCGGGTGTACTGCTCGCGTGGGGCCATGGGGCTCCTTCGGGGGTGGGCTGATGCCGACGCTCACCGGTAAGTCGACACGGGCCGAACGGCTGGCGCAACCCCTGGCCCGTGAGGTCGCCGAACAGGTCGCCGCCGACCACGGGGTGTGCATTCGGCCGGTGTCCCTTCGACGCATGGACATCGCGACCGGTGCCACCGAGGTGATCGACGTCCCGTGCGGGTCCACGCTGGAGTCCCGGTGCCCTGCCTGTGCGAAGCGGAAGAGGTCGCTGAGGCGGACTCAGTGTGAAGAGGGCTGGCACCTGGCTGAGGAACCCGTGGTGAAGCCTGATCCGCCCTCCGAAGAACAGCGCGGGTGGGTGGAACAGAGGGCGACTGTCACGGCCGAACGGGATCGCCTCGCCTCTGCTGGGGCGGCATCGGCTGAGGATCTGGCGCGGCTGGATGTGGTGATCGCTGATCTGGACGAGGAGATCACGGCATCCGGGCTGCGGGGGTCGGTCACCCGCTCGGCCGATACCTCCTCGTCGGGGTCGCGTCGGGTGCGCTCGACCAAGCGCCGGCAGGACGTCCCGGACCTTCCCAAGCGGCCGATGACCAGGAAGACGGTCGGTCGGGCGTTCACCGATCCGGCCTCGGGGAAGGTGTTCCGGCCCTCGCTGTTCATCACGCTCACCCTGGACTCCTACGGGCGGGTGCGCTCGGACGGAACCCCGGTGGACTTTGCGACGTACGACTACCGTCGTGCGGCTCGGGACGCGCTGCACTTCTCCAAGCTGGTCGATCGGTTCGTGCAGAACCTGCGACGGGTGGCCGGGTTCGATGTGCAGTACTTCGCGGCCGTGGAACCGCAACGGCGTCTGGCCCCGCATCTGCACATGGCCACGAGGGGGACGATTCCTCGGGCGGAGCTGCGTCAGATCGCGGCGGCGACGTATCACCAGGTGTGGTGGCCGAGCGCTGATCGTGTGGTCTTCGAGGGTGACCGGCTTCCCGAGTGGGATGAGGCGACAGGTGTCTTTGTCGACCCGTCGACAGGCGAAGTCCTGCCCACCTGGGATGAGGCGTTGGATGCACTCGACGCCGATCCCGAAGCGGAACCCCATCACGTGGTCCGGTTCGGTCGACAAGTCGATGCCAAAGGAGTGGTCGCGGGCTCGGCTGACGCTGACCGGTGCGTCCGGTACCTGGCCAAGTACCTGACGAAGGACATCGCCGAGTGCCACGCCGCCGAAACCGTCCGACAGGAACAGCACGTGGACCGCCTCCTGGACGCGCTTCGCTTCGAACCCTGCTCGCCTCGCTGCGCGAACTGGCTCCGCTACGGAATCCAACCCGAAAACGCCAAAGCCGGGATGCGCCCCGGGTTCTGCCGGTCCAAGGCACACAGGCGCGAACACCTGGGCTACGCGGGCCGCCGGGTACTCGTCTCCCGGAAGTGGTCGGGCAAGACTCTCGCTGATCACAAGGCGGACCGGCTGGCCTGGGTCCTGGATGCCCTGGGCATCGACCCCACCGACGACGGCCAGGGCGACGAGGACAACCCCCGTCCTCCGCTGCTCTCCGTGGCTAGCGGCTCCTTCGCCTGGGAGCTGGCACGCCCCACAGACCCCGACGTCGCTCCCCGCGAACAACGCCTACTCCGTGCCGTGGGCGAAGCGCTCAAACGCCGTGCACAGCTCGACGCGGCTCGGCAGACGGATCTTTCGGCAACTCCAGAGACGAGGGTGGCATGAGTGCAGCGACGGCCCGTGTGGACGTCCCCGAACAGCGTCGGGCCGACGTCCTGTGGTCGGTCAAGGATGCCGCCGCCTATCTCCGCGTTCCCCCGAAAACCCTCTACGAATGGCGCTACAAGGGCGACGGCCCTCCCTCCTACCGGGTCGGCCGCTACGTCCGCTACGTGCCCGCTGAGGTCCATGCCTGGGTCCGATCCCAGTAACCCCAACCCCCGAGAGGAAGACTCCCCATGGCTCGTGCGTGGGTCTACGACCGCACCAAGGACAAGGCATACGTGGAGGCGGTGAAGAAGGCCAAGGCGACCAAGCGAACTCCTCCCGCGCGCTGGATGGTCCGTTATTACGATCCCTCCGGCAAGATCAAGAGCGGGGGCACGTTCAAGAAGAAGCCGGACGCGGAGAAGAAGCAGACCGAGATCGAGAACAGCCTTCATGAAGGCTCCTACCGCAACCCCCACGACGCCAAGGTCACCGTGGCCGAGATGGCTGAGAAGTGGCTGAGCACGCGCACGGACATCAAGCGTTCGACCTGGTGGAAGTACCGGGGTCTCCTGGACGCGCACGTGTTGCCTCGCTGGGGAGAGCTTCCGATCTCGGCGGTGTACTCGGAAGACGTCGCCGTGTGGGTGGCTGAACTCCAGAAGCCGCGGGACGAGGGCGGGGCCAATCTGGGTGCCTCGCAGACAAGGCACGCCTACGGCGTTCTCTCCATGGTCCTGGAATGGTGTGTGCCGCGTCGCCTCCCCGCCAATCCCGCACGCGGGGTGCCGCTTCCGAAGCCGAGTGAGGCCGAACACGTCTACCTCGATCACCTCCAGGTGGAGGCGCTGGCGGACGCGGCCGGATCGCTGCGCACCAAGTACGGGCAGATCGCCGCCGCCGCGAACATCAACCGGCCGCTCATCCTCCTCCTGGCCTATACGGGACTCCGCTTCAACGAAGCCGCCGCGCTGCGGGTCGCCAGGGTGGATCTGGAGACACGGCGCATCCGGATCGTGACGGCCTTCGCCGAGGTGGAAGGGAAGCTGGTGGAACAGTCGCCAAAGACGGGCAAGAGTCGGACCGTGCCCATCCCCAGGTCCCTCGTCGCCGAGCTGCTTCCGCTCGTGCAAGGGCGGCCGGACTCGGCGCTGGTGTTCACCACCAAGCGGGGGACCGAGGTGCGGCTACGCAACTGGCGCAACCGAGAGTTCGGCAAAGCGCTCACGGCCGCTGGGCTCGACGGGATGGGTCTGACTCCGCACAAGCTCCGGCACACCGCCGCGTCACTGGCCATCGCGGCCGGCGCGGACGTCAAAGTCGTACAGGCGATGCTCGGGCACGCCACTGCCACGATGACCCTGGACCGGTACGGGCACCTGTTCCCCGACCGACTGGACGAGGTGGCCGAGGCCATGGACGCCGCTCGGCTGCGGGTGCTCGCGGCCTGATCAACCGACCGGCCCCGACCCTCGCCATGTGCAATGAATGTGCACTGCGGCTCTGAGGGCTCCATGCCCACAAAAAGAAGAACGGGTGCCCACCTGCGTGGACACCCGTTCCTTTGTCGGGGTGGCGGGATTTGAACCCACGACCTCTTCGTCCCGAACGAAGCGCGCTGCCAAGCTGCGCTACACCCCGAAGCAACGTGCCCAAGTCTAGCGGACGTCCGGAGTGCTCGCGAACGGGTTGTGGTCGGGCGGAGTACGGGGCCGCCGGAGGCTCAGGGGCCGGCCACGATGTCCAGCAGCGAGGCCTCCGGACGGCAGCAGAACCGCACCGGGGCGTACGGCGAGGTGCCCAGGCCCCCGGACACGTGCAGCCACGCGTCCCCGTACTCGTGCAGGCCCCACGCCCGACGCCGGTCGATCCCGCAGTTGGTGACGAGCGTCCCGTAGAACGGCAGGCACAGCTGGCCGCCGTGGGTGTGCCCGGCAAGGAGCAGCTGGTAGCCGTCGGCCGCGAACCGGTCCAGGTTGGACGGCTCGGGCGAGTGGAGCACGCCCAGGCGCAGGTGCGCCGCCGGGTCGGCCGGCCCGGCGACCTTCTCGTAGCGGTCGAGCTTGATGTGCGAGTCGTGCACCCCGGCCAGCGCGACGTCGAGGTCCCCGGCCTTCAACGCGCCCTTGCGGTTGTTCAGGTCCAGCCAACCGGACGCGGACATGGCCGCGCCGAGCTCGCGCCAGGGCAGGTCCGGTACGCGGCGCTTGTTGTAGTCGGTCTTGCTGGTCCGCCAGAGGTAGCGGGCCGGGTTCTTCAGCTGGGGGGAGAAGAGGTCGTTGGACCCGTACACGAACGCCCCCGGGCGGTCGAGCAGCGGCCCCAGCGCGTCGATGAACGGCCCCACCGCGTCCGGGTGCGCCAGCGAGTCCCCCGTGTTGACGACCAGGTCCGGCTCGTAGGCGTCCAGTCCCCGGATCCAGTCGATGAGCATCTTCCGGCCCGGCGTCAGGTGCGCGTCGGACAGGTGCAGGACGCGCAGGCGCGGGCTCCCCGGGGCGAGCAGGGGCAGCTCGTAGCGGCGCAGTCGGAACCAGTTGCGCTCGATCACCGAGGCGTAGGTCAAGCCCGCGACCCCCACCGCACCCGTGATCGCGGCCGCGCGCCCCACGCGGCGCAGGAGTTGTCTGTTGTCGGCGCCCATCCGGCCCTCCTTCGTTGTCGAACCGATCGTCGCAGACCCGGGAGGGTCCCCCGCGCAAACCGTTGGTGGCCCTGCCGGATACCGCCGTAGGATCGGTCCATGTCCGAACTCAAAGACCGCCTCAAGAACGACCTGACCACCGCCATGAAGGCGCGTGACAAGGTGCGCACCGGCACCCTCCGCATGGTCCTGGCGGCCATCTCCACCGAGGAGGCCGCAGGTTCCTCCCAGCGCTCCCTCGGCGATGACGAGATCATCAAGCTGCTCACCCGCGAGGCGAAGAAGCGCCGGGAGGCGGCCGAGGCGTTCGACAAGGGCGACCGGCCCGAACAGGCCGAGGCCGAGCGTGTCGAGAGCGGGGTCATCTCCGAGTACCTGCCCCGCCAGCTGACGGACGACGAGCTGGCCGCGCTGGTCGCGGACGCCGTCGCCGAGACCGGTGCGGACAACCCCCGTGCGATGGGCCAGGTCATGAAGGTCCTCAACCCGAAGATCGCCGGCCGGGCCGAGGGCTCCCGCGTGGCGGCCGAGGTGAAGCGTCGACTCGCCGGCTGATCCGGTGCACCGCTTGACGGGCGCCGCACCGCGGCGCCCGGCGCGGGAGGACCGCCCCGCAACGCGAGAGGGGGCGGCGGTGTCTCCACCGCCGCCCCCTCAGGCCGTTCCGCCCGTCAGTCCCGGGTTCAGCCCTCGTCCCTGCCCGGAGGCAGGTGCGCGGGTCCGGCGGGGAACCAGTCGTCCCCCTGGTCCGCACCGCTGGCTGTACCGCCGCCGCTGCTCAGGAACACGTTGACCGTTGCCCCTTCCGGCAGCCGCGTGCCCGGGTCGGGGTTGACCGCGGCTACCGTGCCCTCGGACTCGCCGGACCGTACGCGGGTCTGGGACACGTTCACCGAGTAGCCCGCCGCCTCCAGGGCGGACACCGCGTCCCCCTCCGGCTGGCCGACCACGTTGGGCACACCGCCGTTGTCGCTGGCGGGGCTGGCGTCCTCGTCCTCGGAGTCCGCCGGCGCCCGGGGCCCGGAGGTCGACCCGAACCTGCCCGGAGCCGACGGCAGCTGCTCGACCTCGACACCCTCGTGGGCGCCCCGCATGGTCTCCTGCCAGATGGGGCCGGGGATCGTCGCCCCGAACACCGCGCCGAAGTGCCGGTCGCCGATGGTGACGTTGCGCAGCGGGTGCTGCTGCGGGCCGCGCGGGTCGCCGACGAAGACGGCGCTGGCCATCTGCGGGGTGAACCCGGCGAACCAGGCCGCCGCGAAACCGTCGGTGGTGCCGGTCTTGCCCGCCGTCGGGCGGCCGATGCCCAGCGAGCTGGCCGTGCCGCCGTTGAAGGTCTGCGACAGCAGGTAGGCCACCCCGTCCGCGACGTCCTCGTCGATCGCCCGCGAGCACTCCGGCTCGATGTCGATCGTCGTGCCCGACTGGCGGTCCTCGATCTGGGTGATGGCCTGCGGCTCGCAGTACATCCCGCCGGAGGCGAAGGTCGCGTACGCGTTGGACACACGCAGCGGGGAGACCTCATCACTGCCCAGCGTGAAGCTGCTGTTGGCGAGCGAGTTCTCGTTCTCCGTGAACTTGCTTCCGTCGGCGCGCTGGAGCCCGAGCGTCTCGGCCATCTCCATCACGTCGCAGATGCCCGTCTGCTTCTGGAGTTGCGCGAAGTAGGTGTTGGACGACGCCTTGGTCCCGGACACCATGTTGTGCGTGGTGTTGGATTTGGTCTCACCGGAGTTGCTCGGTGACCACGTGGCCAGGGTGCCGCCGTTGCAGCTGCGCTGGCCGGACACCGACACGCTGGTCGGTGAGTTGAACGAGGTGCTGAAGGGGAGCCCCTCGTCCAGCGCCGCTGCCAGGGTGATCGCCTTGAACGTCGACCCGGCCTGGAAGCCGCTGCTGCCGCCCCGGTCCGCGTCGGTGGCGAAGTTGATCGACGTCTCGCCGAGCTTGCTCTCGTCCGGACCGTAGTTGCGGCTCTGGACCATGCCGAGGATCTGCCCGGTACCCGGCTGGATGACCACCTCGGCGGCCACCTTGCGGGACTCGTTCTCGCGGGGGACCCACTTGTCGACGGCGGCCTGTCCGGCCTCCTGGGTCTGCGGGTCCAGTGTGGTGTGGATCTCCAGGCCCGCGGTGCGCAGCCAGCGCGCCCGCTCGGTCTCGTTGGGGCCGAAGCTCTCGTCCTGTTCGATCTCCTGGACGACGTAGTCGCAGAAGAACGGCTGGTCGCTGGGCACGCATCCGTTGGGCGGGGTGTCCAGGTCCAGATCCATGTCCTCGGTCTTGGCCTCCTCGGCCTCCGCCTCGGTGATGGCCTCGGTCACCACCATCCGGTCGAGGACCACGTTGCGGCGCTCGATGGTCTGTTCGGGGAAGAACCGGGGGTTGTACAGGTAGGGGTAGCGGACCAGGCCCGCGATGGTCGCGGCCTGGTGGAGTTCGAGGTCGCTGGCGGGCACCTGGAAGAAGTGCTGCGCCGCGGACTCGACGCCGTACGCGCCGTCGCTGAAGTAGGCGATGTTCAGATAGCCCTCGAGGATGTCGTCCTTGGACATCCTCTGCTCCAGGGCCACGGCGTAGCGCAGCTCCCGGATCTTGCGGGCGATGGACTCCTCACGCGCGTGGTCGAGCTCCTCCTGGGAGGTGGCCGCCTCGATCTGCACGTTCTTGACGTACTGCTGTGTGATGGAGGACGCGCCCTCGGTGTTGCCGCCCATGGTGCGCATCGCGGCGCGCAGGGTGCCGGACACGTCCAGGCCGCCGTGTTCGTAGAAGCTTGCGTCCTCGATGGCGAGGATCGCGTCGACCATGAGCGGTGAGATGTCGTCGATGTCGACGAGCTCCCGGTTCTGGTCGAAGATCTCCGCGATGACGCCGCCCTCGCTGTCATAGATCGTGGACCGCTGAGGGGGCGGCGGAGTTTCCAGGTTGCTGGGCATGTCCAGGAAGCCGCTGGCGACGTTGCGCGCGGTGATGCCCAGACCACCGACGGCAGGGAGGGCGAGCGCGGCCACGAGGAGGCCCGCGATGACGCCTACGACGACCAGTTGGCTGATTCTTTGTAGCAATGTCCCCTGACCCACCCCATCAGATTAAGTGACCACGGACGCGCACTGTGGTGCGATCTGGACCGTATTGTGCGCGAACGCGCTGAGACGCCCCCGCTTGTCGCGCGAGCGGTGTCCCCGTGCCATCTTTTCACGGCTATCGCAGACCACTCGTTGTGCGGTTCGACGCACTGGGGGATCCGACCATCCGACGCGGAGCGCTACCGCGTCCTTACGCAATGGCCCGAGCGGGCCATCTTCAGTGAGATGGAAAGTGGGTCGAGTGGGTTCTGTTGGCGCGGCGCCGAGGTCCGTAATTTCTAGACAGCAGGGGTCGGTGTGGAACCACCGCACCCCACGCGGCAGCGGGAGCGTACCGTGTTCTTCCCACCCAACCAGAGCACGTGAGTGTCTGGGACCCCGGGAACCCCGCTGACGTACGAATCGGGTGCGCACACAGGGGAGTAGGCCACATGTGGACCAACCAGTGGACGACGATGGCGCGTTGCCGAGAGGTCGACCCGGACGCTCTGTTCGTCCAGGGAGCGGCGCAGCACCGGGCCAAACTCATCTGTCAGGAGTGCCCGGTGCGCACCGAGTGCCTGGCCGACGCCCTCGACAACCGTGTGGAGTTCGGTGTCTGGGGCGGCATGACCGAACGCGAGCGGCGTTCGCTGCTGCGCAAGCACCCCGGCGTCCCCAGTTGGGGACCGCTGCTGGAGGAGGCCCGCAGGGACGGCGCGGGGGATCTCTCCCAGTACGCGGACATCCTCGGCACGGAAGTCGGCAACCCCTCGGTCTGACCGTCCGGGCCCAGATCGTGTCCTCTGCCTCCCCCGGGCTCACGTCCACCGGGTTTCCTCCCGCTGCCCCTCCGCGCTCGTCGGGCACCACCGGGGCCGGACACCCCACACCGTCGTGGGAGAGACGGCCCGGACGGCCGCTCGCCGCCCCGGGAACCTTCTGGGGAACGCTTCCTAGCGACCCCGGGCCGCGGCGGCGAGCGCCTCCCCGATCCCCCGCAGCCCCGTCAGGTCGTGCACGTCCTCCGGAAGGGCGGCCACCTCGCTCAGGCGCACCGCCGGGTGCGTGGACCGCAACGCGTCCCGCAGCCGGACCTCTCGCCTCCGCGTCCGGATCCGCTCGACGTGCAGCCGCAGCGCGGCGGACGCCAGCGGGTGGGTGGCGGACGCCTCCAGCGACGCGGCTGCGGCCACGGCGTCCTCCTCGCCCAGGGTCGAACCCGCACCCTCGGGCAGCGGGTGGGTGCGATTGACCACCACACCGGCCAGAGGCATGGCGTCGGCGGCCAGCCGTTCCACGAAGTAGGAGGCCTCGCGCATCGCGTCCGTCTCGGGGACGGCCACCACCACGAACGCCGTCCCCGGCGTCCGGAGCAGCCGGTAGGTGCGCTCCGCGCGTTTTTGGAACCCGCCGAACACCGTGTCGAAGGCGGACACGAACGACCGCAGGTCGTCCAGGAACTGCTTTCCCACGATCCTGCCGATCGTCGAGGTCACCAGGTTGAACCCGGCCCCCAGGAGGCGGAACGCGCCGGTGCTGGCCGGGGCGCTCAGAAACCGGATGAGCTTGCCGTCCAGGAACCGCCCCAGCCGCTTGGGCGCGTCGAGGAAGTCCAGCGCGGACCGGCTGGGCGGGGTGTCCACCACGATCAGGTCCCAGTCCCCCGACTGCCTCAGCTGTCCCAGTTTCTCCATGGCCATGTACTCCTGCGTGCCGGAGAAGCTGGTGGAGAGGGTCTGGTAGAAGGGGTTGGCGAGGATCTGCCGGGCACGCTCCGGGTCCGCGTGCTCCTCCACGACCTCGTCGAAGGTCCGCTTCATGTCGAGCATCATCGCGTGCATGCTGCCCCGGGCACCCTCGGCCAGGGGGACGGGGCGCGGGGTGTTGTCCAGCTCGTCCAGCCCCATGGACTGGGCCAGACGCCGCGCCGGGTCCACGGTGATCACGACGGAGTGGCGCCCGCGCTCGGCGGCGCGCAGCCCCAGTGCGGCGGCGGTGGTGGTCTTGCCGACCCCGCCCGCACCGCAGCACACGATGATCCGTGTCGAGGGGTCGTCCAGGAGCGCGTCGGCGTCGAGCACCCGAGCGCCCCGGCCCTCGCCCCCCGGGCGGTCGGCGCCCTCCGCGGCCGGGTTCACCGGCGCACCCCCTGTTGGACCAGCTGTCGCGTGAGTTCGTCCAGGGCGGCCGAATCCACCCCGCCCGTCAGGAGGGGCAGCTCCACGAGGGGGCGGCCCAGCTCCTCCAGGTCCGAGCGCACCCTGCGCTCCAACCGGACCCGCAGCGCGTGCCCGCGCACCTCGCCGGCGAGTGACTCCGCGAGCTCCCGTGGTTGTTCCACCTGTGCCTCCTTCAGCCCTGCGGCGAGTTCGTCGAGGTCCAGGCCGCCGTCGGCTGCGGCGTTCAGGGCCGCGTCGCCGAGGAACGGGGGGCGCACCATGTTCACCAGCACCATGCCCGTCCTGAGCTCCAGCGCGGAGATCTCCGCGATCCCGTCCCGCGTCTCCTGGGCGGGCATCTCCTCCAGGAGCGTCACGAAGTGCACCCGTGTCCGGTCGGAACGGATGACCTCCATGACCTTGTCGGCGTGGTTGCGGATCGGCCCCACCCGGGCGAGCCCGGCCACCTCGGAGTTCACGTTGAGGAACTGGGAGATCCGACCGGTCGGCGGTGCGTCCATCACCACGGCGTCGTAGTGGAAGGGCGCGGTCGGAGGGGCGTCGGAAGGCCTGCGGCGCCCCCCGTGGCGCCGCCGCACCGCTTCGGTCGCCTTGCCGGTGAGCAGGACGTCGCGCAGCCCGGGGGCGATGGTGGTGGCGAAGTCCACGGCGCCGAGCCGGGTCAGCGCCTGCCCGGCCCGCCGCATCCCGTAGAACATCTCCAGGTACTCCAGGAGCGCGGCCTCCGCGTCGGCCGCCAGGACGAACACCCGTCCGCCGCCGGGCGCGGAGAGCATCTCGCGCTCCTCGTAGGGGAGCGGCGGGCTGTCGAGGAGGGTCGCGACGCCCTGGCGCCCCTCGACCTCCACCAGGAGTACGCGCCCCCCGTCGGCGGCCAGAGCCCGGGCCAGCGCCGCGGCGATCGTGGTCTTGCCCGTTCCGCCCTTCCCGGTGACGATGTGCAGTCGCGCTCCCGCGCACGCATCCCCCGGATGCTGTGGTCCGTCCTCACGATCACTCACCCCAGGGAGTCTATGCGGGTGTCCGGCCGCGGGAGGGCGGCGTCCCTGTGGGCGCAGGGGAGCGCGGGTGAGTAGTGTGGCGGCGTTGACGTGCGGCGCCCCGCCTCGGTGGCGGGCCGCCGGTGACCGATAGGGGTAGGACGCATGAGCAAGTGGGAGTACCAGACGGTGGCGCTGCTGTCGCACGCCACCAAGCAGATCCTCGACAACTGGGGTTCCGACGGGTGGGAGCTCGTCTCCGTCGTGCCCGCTCCGCTGCCGGAGGGCACCGACCCGCGCAACCAGCAGTACGTCGCGTACATGAAGCGCCAGCTCTGATGGCCACCCCCGAGGAGCGGATCGCCGAGCTGGGGCTGACCCTGCCCGAGGTGGCGGCGCCGGTGGCGTCGTACACCCCGACGGTGCGCAGCGGCGACCACGTGTACGTGTCCGGCCAGCTGCCGTTCGTGGACGGCAAGCTGCCCGCCACGGGCAAGGTCGGTGCGGAGGTCACCGCGGAGACCGCCCAGGAGCTGGCCGCGCTGTGCGCGCTGAACGCCATCGCGGCGGTGCGCGCCGAGGTCGGCGAGCTCTCTGAGGTGGTCAGGGTGGTCAAGGTGGGCGGCTTCGTGGCCTGCACCCCCGAGTTCACCGGCCAGCCCGGTGTGGTCAACGGTGCCAGCGACCTGCTCGCCCAGGTGTTCGGCGAGGCGGGCGTGCACGCGCGTGCGGCGGTCGGCGTGGCGGCGCTGCCGCTCGACTCCCCGGTCGAGGTCGACATGATCGTCGAGGTCCGCTGAGCGGTTGTCCGTGAGGCCGGGGCGGTCGCGCCGGGTCGTGGCGCGGTCTCCGGCCCCCAGACCCAGGAGAGTGCGTCGATGCCAGAGCAGGACGGTACCGCCCGGCCCAGGCCGGCCGCCACGGTGATGCTGCTGCGCCCGGCGCCGGGCGGCACGGCCGCCGGCGGCCGGGTGGCGGCCGACCGCGGGGGCGGACCCGTGGAGGTCCTGCTGATGCGCCGGGTCCGTTCCATGGGCTTCGCCCCGGGCGCGTACGTCTTCCCCGGTGGCGGAGTGGACGAGCGGGACGCGGACGGAGGCATCCCCTGGACCGGCCCGGCCCCGGAGGAGTGGGCGCGAACGCTCGGTACCGACGTGCGCGAGGCGCGTGCGCTGGTGTGCGCCGCGGTCCGTGAGACCTTCGAGGAGACCGGTGTGCTGCTGGCCAGTGAGCCGGAGCGCGCCGGTGAGCGGGCCATCACCCTCGACACGACGTCAGAGGACTGGGAGCGGGACCGGTTGGGGCTGATCGACCGCTCACGCTCCTTCACCGAGGTGCTCTCCGGGCGCGGGCTGGTGCTCCGGTCGGAGTGGCTGCGGGCGTGGTCGCGCTGGATCACCCCCCGGGCCCAGCCGCGCCGCTACGACACCTGGTTCTTCGCCGCGGAGCTTCCGCCGGGGCAGACCTCGCGCGACGTGGGCGGGGAGGCCGACCTCACGGCCTGGACCGACCCGTCCCTGGTGGCCGCGGAGTGGGAGGCGGGCCGTATGCCCATGCTGCCGCCCACGGTGGTCACGTGCGCCGAACTCGCCGCCTGCCGGACCCTGGACGGTGTGCGGAAGGCGCGGCGGGATATCGTCCCCTTTGAACCGGATGTTCGCGAAGTCAACGGTCAGGTCCGCGTCGTCGCCCCCGACGGGGTGGACTACCCCCTCCCGAAGCCCGGTGCGGCCCCGTGAGGGTCCTCACGTCACGGTGTGGATCGCGTGGCCGCGGAGAGGTCTCGGGGCGTGCCCTTCCGACCGGGCTCCAGGCCGGTCCGGTTTCGGCGATCGAAGCGAGGTGCGATGAGGATCGACGGTTCCGGGACGCTGCGCGCCAGTTGTGTGCTGTGCCCCAACCCTGGCCCGATGACGTTGGAGGGGACCAACACCTGGATTCTGCGTGAGCCCGGTGCCCGCGGGGTCGTGGTCGTGGACCCCGGCCCCCACGACGAGCGCCACCTGGAGCGGGTGGCGCGGACCGTGCAGGAGCAGGGGGCGCAGGTCCAGATGACGGTGGTCACCCACCGGCACCCCGACCACTCGGAGGGAGCCCGCTACTTCGCGGAGCTGACCGGTGCCCCCGTGCACGCGGTCGACCCGCAGGTGCGGGTCGGCGGCCGCGGGCTGTCCGACGGCGACACACTGGAGGCCGACGGCCTGGTGGTGACGGTCGTCGCCACCCCCGGCCACACCGACGACTCCGTGTGCCTGCTGGTGGGCTCCGACAACGCGATCCTGACCGGGGACACGATCCTCGGCCACGGCACGACCGTGATCGACGGCGACGACGGCCTCGGCGCCTACATGGATTCGCTGTACAGGTTGCGGGACATCGTGCGGGAGCGCGGCGTGCGCACCCTCCTGCCCGGACACGGCCCGATCCTCACCTCGCCCGCTGAGACGCTGGACACCTACATCACCCACCGCGAGTCCCGCCTGGCGCAGGTCCTGGACGCCGTGAACACCGGCGCGACCCAGGTCGACGAGGTCGTGGACCGCGTCTACCCCGAGGTCGACGAGCAGATCCGGTTCGCCGCGGCGTCGTCGGTGCGCGCCCAGCTGCGCTACCTGGCCTCGCGCGGGGAGCTCCCCGCCGGGATCGAGGAGTAGGCCGGGGCACGCCGGGTTTCCGGAGCTCCGCATCGGACCGTGGCCGCGAACCCGGCCCCCGCCCCGGCGAGGTCGCCGCCGCGTGGAGGACGACGCCGTGGTGCTCGCCGTCCTCCGTGGAGCCGGCCCGCGTGCGGTCGACGGCGCGATCGGCTCCCAGGGCTCCGTCGGCGGCGGGAGGGGCGCCGACCCCGGACAGGGCTGTGGCCGCCCACCCCGAGGGGGAGAGCGGCCACACAGCGGTGTCTGCCGAAGCGTACGGGAGGGCTAGCGGGCGCGGCGGCGCATCCGCTCGACGTCCAGCAGCACGACGGCCTTGGCCTCGATACGCAGCCAACCGCGCAGCGCGAACTCGGCGAGGGCCTTGTTGACCGTCTCGCGCGAAGCTCCGACCAGCTGGGCGAGCTCCTCCTGGGTGAGGTCGTGGTGGACGTGCAGGCCGTCCTCGCCCTCCTTGCCGAACTTGTCGGCGAGCTCCAGCAGAGCCTTGGCCACACGGCCGGGCACGTCAGTGAAGACGAGGTCCGCCATCACGTCGTTGGTCCGCCGCAGCCTGGCCGCCAGCGCCTTGAGCAGCTGGAGCGAGACGTGCGGGCGGCTCGAAAGGAACGGGCGCAGGTCGTCGTGGCCCAGCCCGGCGAGAACCGAGTCGGTCACGGCGACGGCGCTCGCGGTCCGCGGGCGCGGGTCGAACAGCGACAGCTCGCCGAACATCTCGCTGGGGCCGAGCACCCCGAGCAGGTTCTCGCGGCCGTCCACTGCCGTGCGGGTCAGCTTGACCTTCCCGCTGAGTATCACGTAAAGGCGGTCGCCCTCGTCACCCTCGCTGAACAGGGTCTGTCCACGGCCCAGGCGTACCTCGCCCACCGAAGAGCGGAGCGCGGCCGTGTCCTCCTCGTCGAGCGCCTCGAACAGAGGGGCCTTCCGCAGCACCTCGTTGATCTCGTCCACCACACGTCCTCCTCAGAACCTGACCGTCAACAGTGTGACGTATATCGCATCCGGGTGTAACACCCGATCCTTGCCTCGGCTTGCCCGCCGGGAGGCAACGCGCCCGCAACCGCCGACGTCAGTCCATGCGATCTTAGTCGTAATCAGCCTGTATCAAGGGCTGTCCGCGCCGCGCCACCGGACATTGGTTACATAATTCCGGTCATCGGCCGAAACGACGGCCGGCTCCCGGGAGCATGTCGAACCTACGGTGAACACGGAGGTGCGCCCTGTCGGGACGCCTACCCTGTGACGATGCCCCGTGACAAGCCACACGCGCCATCCGCGTCCGAGCAGACCCACACCCCCACCGGTGAGAGCCGGCTCGCGCTGGTCCGCCGCGCGCGCAGGATGTACCGGGAGCTCGTCGAGCTTCACCCGGACGCCCACTGCGAACTGAACTTCACGACCCCGTTGGAACTGCTGGTCGCGACCATCCTGTCCGCGCAGTGCACGGACAAGCGGGTCAACCAGGTCACTCCGGTGCTCTTCGACCGCTACCCCGACGCCGAGGCCTATGCCGCGGCCCGGCGCGAGGAGATGGAGGAGGTCATCCGTCCGCTCGGCTTCTTCCGTGCGAAGACGAACAGTCTCATCGGACTCGGTCAGGCGCTGTGCGAACAGCATGGCGGAGAGGTTCCAGGGAACCTCTCCGACCTGGTCAAACTACCCGGTGTGGGGCGAAAAACCGCAAATGTACTGCTTGGTAATGCCTTCGATGTGCCGGGGATCACCGTGGACACCCATTTCGGGCGGCTGGTCCGCCGTTTCGGGTGGACCGACGAGGAGGACCCGGTGAAGGTGGAGCACGCGGTGGGTGAACTGTTCCCGTCGAAGGACTGGACGATGCTGTCCCACCGGGTGGTCTGGCACGGTCGCCGGGTCTGCCACGCCCGCAAGCCCGCCTGCGGCGCGTGCGGACTGGCCCGCTGGTGCCCCTCCTTTGGCGAGGGGCCGACGGACCCGGCCACGGCCGCAGGGCTGCTGCGGATGCGCTCCTTCGCCTGATCCTGCCCGCCGCGGTGGGCGGTCCGGGGGCGGCGACCGGCGGGGAGCGCCGGCCGCGCTTTGTACTCTGATGGTGTGATCGTTGACACCGGTGTCCCGAGACGGCCGCCCCGCCCGCGCGGACGCCTCCGCGGACCCGTCTCCCGGCCCCCGCCGCGCAGCCGGGGGCCGTCCGACGGTCGGAGGGTGCTCGTACGGACCCCACCGCCTCCGGAGGGCCGGGACGGGAACGGCCGGGAACCCGGCGCGGGGACTCCCGGGCGGGACCGCTGGATATGGTCCCACCACATGACGACCCACGAGTGCGGGGTGGACAGCACGAACCCGGCCACTCCAGGAACACCCCGGAACATCCCGGTGCGCCCCGCGCCAGCGGCAGCACCGGTCCACCACCGGCGCGACAACCCCCGGAACAGGCTCCACGTATGAACTCGACCCCGCTCTGGCTGGCCTCGCTCGCGGACGCCGCCAAGACGATGCCCGTGCCCGGACCCATGCGGCCGCCGGCGAACGGCGGACGCGAGTCGGCCGTCCTCATCCTCTTCGGCGTCGGAAACAAGGGGCCCGACCTGCTCCTCATCCAGCGCAACGCCGGTCTGCGCCGCCACGCCGGCCAGCCGGCCTTCCCCGGCGGCCGGATCGAGCCGACGGATGCCTCCGTCGAGGCCGCGGCCCTGCGGGAGGCGGAGGAGGAGACGGGGGTCGTCCCCGGTGGCGTCGACGTCGTCGGACGGCTCCCGGAGCTGTACCTGAGCTTCAGCGACTTCAGAGTGGCCCCCGTCCTCGGCTGGTGGCGAGAGCCCTCCGAGGTGCGTCCCACCGACCTCGGCGAGGTCGCAGCCGTCTCCCGGGTGCCGGTCGCCGACCTCGCCGACCCTGCCAACCGGGTCATGGTGCGCTACGGGGGCGGGGTCCGATGGGGGCCCGGTTTCCGGGTCGACGGCATGCTCGTGTGGGGTTTCACCGGTGCCGTCATCGACAGCCTCCTCGCCTTGGGCGGCTGGGAACTTCCCTGGCACGACGAGGGTCTCACCGACGTGTTCGAAGCCACCCCCCAGGGCCTGCGGCCGGTCGGGTAGCGCTGACTCTTGGAGGGCATTGTGCTCGACGCGGTCCTGATCGTCCTGTTGCTGCTGTTCGCGGTGACCGGCTACCGGCAGGGATTCATCGTCGGTGTCTTCAGTTTCGCGGGTTTCATCGGCGGGGGCGTGCTCGCTGCCCTGGCCGCCCCGGACCTCATCCAGACGTGGGTGGAGGACCCCGGGCGGCAGGCGCTCCTGGCCATCGCCGTGGTGTTCCTGTCCGCCGCGCTCGGCCAGTTCCTCTGCTCCTACCTGGGCACCCTCGTCCGCAACAGGGTCACGTGGGACTCCGCCCGGGTCGTGGACGCGGTGGGCGGCGCCGTGGTCAGCGGGCTCTCGGTGCTGCTCGTCGCCTGGTTCATCGGCAGCACGGTCGCGAACTCGGCGCTGCCGTTCGTGGCGGGCCAGGTCAAGGAGTCGCGCATCCTCCAAGCGGTGGACACGCTCATGCCCGAGTCCGCCCACAACGGCTTCTCCACGTTCCGCAAGATCGTGGACCAGAGCGCGTTCCCGCAGGTGTTCAGCGGTCTCGGCACCGGTGAGCTGGCCGAGGTGGAGCCGCCGGACCCGGACGTGCTCACCACCCCGGAGCTGATCGAGTCGAGCCGCAGCGTGGTCAAGGTGTTGGGGACCGCCCCGTCCTGCCAGCGGCGGGTGGAGGGGACCGGCTTCGCCTTCGCCGAGGACCGGATCATGACCAACGCGCACGTGGTCGCCGGGGTCACCGACGAACTGCGGGTCGTCACCCGGGACGGCTACCAGCTGGACGCCACCCTGGTGCTCTTCGACGCGCAGCAGGACCTGGCGGTCCTGCACGTCCCGGGCCTGGACCTGGAGCCGCTGGAGTTCACCCACGAGGCCCCGCAGGGCGGCGACGCGGTGGTGGCCGGGTTCCCGCGCAACAGCGGCTTCACGGCCGTCCCCGCGCGCGTACGGGCCCGTCAGACGGCGCAGGGGCCCGACTTCTACCACTCGCAGCAGGTGAGCCGGGAGATCTACCAGGTGCGCGCGGTGGTGCGTCCCGGCAACTCCGGCGGGCCGCTCCTCGCCCCGGACGGAACCGTCTACGGGGTCGTGTTCGCCGCGGCCACCAACGAGCCGGAGACGGGCTACGTGCTCACCGCGGACGAGATCGCGGAGAACACCGCGGAGGGTCTGGAGACCACGGAGGAGGTCTCCTCCCAGACCTGCGACTGACCCTCGCCTGGGTGGGGCCGGGACCCGGCGCCCCGGGCGCTGCCGGGGAGGGCCTCGCCGCGGTCCGGGTCCTGCGGCCGCACCGGCCCCGCACGCGTACGGGGCCTGGTGCGCCGTCTGGCCTCCGTACGCCTCACGGCCCGGCCCACGCACGCGTACGGGCGCCCTCCCCGGTGGGAGGACGCCCGTACCGACGCCTGTCGACCGTGCCCGGACCTAGTTGGAACTGGGGTCCGGCGCGTGCTCGTTCGTCAACGGCCAGCTCATACGCACGACGGTGCCCCTGTCACTGGGGTCGATCTTCACCTCGTCGGCGAGACCGGTGATGACCGCCAGGCCGAGGCCGGGGGAGAACCCGGAGATTCCGCCGGGCGGAGTGTCCTCACCGTCGAGGAAGAGCCCGTCCAGCATGGCCGTGTTGATGGTCTCCACCGTGTCCTTCGCGGGAGCACGGTCGGAGACGACGACCTCGAAACGTTGTGTCGCGCTCCCGTTGGCGCGCAGGGTGAGGCTCGTGGGGTCGGTGCGGGAGTCCGACCCCGGATCGGGCCCGTTGCCATCGATCAGTTGGAGCAGGATCGGCTGTGTGGGGCAGTGCAGCTTGTGTGCGGCCACCGCCCGGGAACACGCCTCACCGACCGCCAACCTGATCTCGTCGATCGCTGAGGCGGCGATACCCGCCCGCCGTGCCACGGTCGCGGCCATGAGCCGTGCCGTGCGCACGTGGGCGGGAAGCGCACTGATCGTGAGCGTGATGGTTGCCATCGCTCGCTCTGGGCTACTTCGCTGAACGCTTGTCGATGGCTTCCTGTACCGAGCCGTGGATACCGAAGACCTTGGTCAGACCGGTGATCCGGAAGATCTTCAGGATGCGCTCCTGGGTACAGACGAGGTCGAGCGTCCCGTCGTGCGCCCGGACGCGCTTGAGCCCGCCCACGAGCACACCGAGGCCCGTCGAGTCCAGGAACTCCACCTTCTCCATGTTGACCACGAGGTGGAAGTTGCCCTTGTTGACCAGGTCGATCAGCAGCTCGCGGAGCCGGGGCGCGGTATAGACATCGATCTCACCCTCAACGACGACGATCTCGGTGTCGCCCTCGGTGTAATGATCAAGCTTCAAGTCCACTAGTCCTCCAGCGCCGAACCGCGAAAAAATCGCGAATGATCTCTGCCGGGCGTTACCCCACCAGCACGCATTCAACCACGGGTGTTGAGTGCGTCTTCCTGTGATGCACAGAAAAACCGTGACACCGCGCCACTCTTCCCCCGGATGTCACACTGAAACCGATGTCCCAGTGCGGCACCCTTCGTCGGAGGCCGCCGTGACTACCGAACACGCGCCTGTGAGGAGGGGTCTCGGATGAGGCGATCGGAGCCCGTGCTCCCCGGTGTGTGGCGTGACGATACCCGGTACCCGCAGGTGACCCACATCGAGCAGGTGGCCCGTAACGAGGGAGTGAGCGGGGAGTGGCCCGGGTGGACAGCCCCCCACCTGGTCGAACGGCTCGCCGGAAGGGGAATCACACGTCCGTGGTCCCACCAGGTTGAAGCCGCCGACCTCGCACGCTCGGGCCGTGATGTGATCATAGCCACGGGTACCGCCTCGGGAAAGTCGCTTGCCTTCCTCATGCCCGCTGTGGACGCGGTCGACACAGGCGGAACCGTGCTCTACCTCTCCCCCACCAAGGCGCTCGCCCAGGACCAGTTGAGGTGGATATCGGACCTGGGCCTTTCGGACATGCGAGCGGCCGTCTACGACGGCGACACGAGCGTCGAGGAGCGCTCCTGGGTCCGCGAGCACGGCAACTACGTGCTGACCAATCCGGACATGCTCCACCACGGGATCCTGCCCCGCCACGGGGCGTGGTCGCGCTTCCTGCGCAGGCTCCGCTACGTGGTGGTCGACGAGGCGCACCGGTACCGGGGGGTCTTCGGGTCGCACGTCGCCCAGATCCTGCGGAGGCTGCGCAGGATCTGCGCCCGCTATCGGTCCGAACCGGTGTTCGTGCTGGCCTCGGCCACCTCCGGCAGCCCCGCCGAGAGCGCCACCCGGCTGACCGGCGTGCCCGTCACCGCGGTCAGCGAGGACGGCTCCCCGCGTCCGGGGATGTCCGTCGCCCTGGTGGAGCCGGAGCTCACCGACCTGACCGGCGAGCAGGGCGCCCCGGTCCGCCGGACGGCTCCGTCACAGGCCGCGGAGATGCTCGTCGACCTGGTCCGGGACCGGGTGCGCACCCTGGTGTTCGTGCGTTCGCGGCAGGGGGCGGAGGTGGTCGCGTTGACCGCTCAGCGGCTTCTGTCGGAGCGGGGCGACCACGATCTGGCCGCCAGGGTGGCCGCCTACCGCGGCGGCTACCTGCCCTCCGAGCGGAGGCAGCTGGAGGAGTCGCTGAGGTCGGGGGAGCTCCTGGGGCTGGCGAGCACCAACGCCTTGGAGCTGGGTGTCGACATCAGCGGGTTGGACGCGGTGCTCATCGCGGGATGGCCGGGGACCCTGGCGTCCCTGTGGCAGCAGGCCGGGCGCGCTGGGCGGCGCGGGGAGGACGCCCTGGCGGTCTTCATCGCCAGGGACGACCCGTTGGACACCTACCTCGCGCACCACCCGGAGGCCATTTTCGGCCGGTCCGTCGAGGCCACCGTCCTGGACCCGGAAAACCCTCACATCCTGGGTCCGCACCTGTGTGCGGCGGCCCAGGAACTGCCGATCACGAAGGACGACTTCGCTCTCTTCGGGGAGACCACCGAGGACCGCCTGGCCGATCTGGTGGAGAGGAAACTCCTGCGAAGGCGGCCACGGGGCTGGTTCTGGACGAGCAACGAACGGGCAAGCGACCTGGCCGATATTCGCGGGGCCGGTGGTCCTCCGGTGCAGATCGTGGACACCGCCAGCGGCCAGCTCCTCGGTGAGATCGACGAGGCCGCCTCGCACGGCACCGTCCATCCGGGAGCTGTGTACCTCCACCAGGGTTCCACGTACCTGGTGGACGACCTGGACCTGGACGAGGGCGTCGCGCTGGTCCACGGCGCCGAACCGCCGTACAGCACCTGGGCGCGGGACACCACCGACATCACCGTGCGCTCGGTCCTGCGCGAGGAGGCGTGGCCGAGCGGCGCGAACGTGTACTTCGGTGAGGTGGAGGTGGTCCGCCAGGTGGTGGGGTTCCTCAAGCGGGACGTGCGCACGGGCTCGGTCCTGGGGGAGCAGTCGCTGGAACTCCCCGAGCGGACGCTCCACACCCGCGCGGTGTGGTGGACCCTGCCGGCGGAGGGGGAGACGCGCCTGCGCAAGGAGGACGTGGGGCTGCTGGGCGCGGCGCACGCGGCGGAGCACGCCGCGATCGGCATACTTCCGCTGCTGGCGACCTGCGACCGCTGGGACATCGGCGGGGTGTCCACCTCCCTCCACGGCGACACGGGCAAGCTGACGGTGTTCGTGTACGACGGGTACGAGGGAGGGGCGGGCTTCGCCGAGCGGGGCTACTCCGCGGCGCGCGCGTGGCTCACCGCGACCCGGGCCGCGATCGCCGACTGCGAGTGCGACCAGGGGTGCCCGTCGTGCATCCAGTCGCCCAAGTGCGGCACCGGCAACGAACCCCTGAGCAAGTCCGGCGCCCTGCGCCTCCTGGACGAGGTGCTCGGCGGGGACGGCGGCCCGGGGGCGGCGGGAGCCTGAGAGCGGCCCCGGGGATGACGCCGGGGTTGACGCCGGGCGAGGGTTGTCCACAGGCTGTGGACGGCCGGTCGGCCTCCCCGCTCCGCGTCGGACCCGGACGCGGCGCCGCCCAGGGGCCGGGCGCAACCGCGGTCCGCCTCCGGCAGGGGTGGCGGACGTGTCGGGCCGACAGCCCACGAACTCCGCGCGAGGCGGGCCCGAGGGTTTTCCACAGGCTGGGGAAGGGGCTTTCGCAACGGCCCCGGCCGCCGGAACCTGGAGATGGGAGCGGACACTCCGTCCGCCCCTCACCAGGGAGGTCCCATGTTCGCTCGCGTAGGCACGCCACCCCGCTGCGCCGCACGGCCCGGAGGTGACGACGGGATGGCCACCGCCGAGTACGCGCTCTGCGCGGTCATCGGAGCCGCGTTCGCCGGGGTCCTCTACGTCATCATCACCAGCGGCGAGGTCAGGGACGCCCTCACCTCACTCGTGGTCGATGCGCTCAGCTCGGGTTTTTGACCGCGGGTCGGTCACCGTGGAGGCGGCGCTCACGCTGCCCTCCCTGCTGCTCGTCCTCGCCGTGTCCTTCGGTGCCGTCCAGGCAGCGTCGGCCCAGCTCGCCTGCGCCGACGCCGCGCGTGTGGGGGCTCGGGCCCTCGCCCGGGGCGAGCACGACGACCGGGCCCGGGACCTGGCCCTGACCGCCGCGCCCCGGGGCGCCGACGTCCACCTGTCCGAGGACGGGGGCACCGCCCGCGTCACCGTACGGGCCGAGCTCCGGCTCGGTCCGATCGCGTCACCCCTCGTGGTGGACGGCAGCGCCGCCGTCCTCCTCGAACCCGGGAGCTGACCACGTGCACTCCGACTCCGGCTCCGCCACCGTCTGGTGGGCGAGCCTGGGCGCCCTGCTCTGGTTCGTCACCCTCGCCGTCCTCGTGACGGCGACGGCACGGCTCGACCGTGACCGCGCCACCACCGCCGCCGATCTCGCCGCGCTCGCGGCCGCCGCCGGGCTCGTCCAAGGAACGGAACGCGCCTGCGCGCAGGCCCGGGGCACCGCCGAGGCCAACGAGGCCTCCCTCGAATCCTGCGTCATCACCGGCTCCACCGCAGAGGTGGTGGTCTCGGTCCCCTCCTCACTGGTGGACCGTGACGTCCTGGCGCGCGCCCGCGCCGGACCGGTCCACGAAGCCGTCTCCAACGAGGAAGTGCCATGAGCCCCGTCCCCGTCTCCGTGCTGCTGTGCGCCCTCCTGCTGGGCGGCCCTCCCCAAGCGGACGACAACGCCCCGCAGCCCTGCCCGGCCGCCACCGAACCCGCGTCGCACGAAGAAAACGACGAAGTTCCCGCCCCCTGCGCGTCCCCGTCCGCGAGCCCCTCCGCTCCGCGTCCCGCCGACGTGCGTCGGGCGGAGTCGTCGGGCGCCTCCGGTCCGCGCACGGTGGCGGCCCCGTCGCCCGTCGACGAACCCGTCGTCTACTACACGGCGGAGGCCGCGCACCCCGCCGCGACCGCCGCTCGGGCCGTCGGCCACACGTCCACCGCGATCCTGGTGCTGCTGTGCGTCGCGGTACCGGCCATGCGCCTGTCCGTCGGCTGGCCGCGCTTCCCCACCCCGTACCTCGGCCGGCGGCGCCGCGGCGAGGACCGGGAGGGTCGCTGACCCGTCTGTCCAGGCTGCGCCGGCCGTGTCCCGCGTACGGCGCGGCCGTGGGCCCGAACGCCGTGGACACGGCCGCGGGTGCGCGGGCCGGGCGCCGGTGGCGCTTCGGACGCCAAGACACCTTCGGTGGGCGCGACCCGCTCCCAGGGGACGCCCCACACGGCCCCCACGCGCACCCACGGGCTTCGTCCGCCCCATGCCCACCCTCGGCCCCGGGCCGAGCCGGGCCGGTCCGCAGGGCCCCGCTGCGGCCGCCCCTCCCGGAGGGTCCCGCCGCGTCCGCACGGGAGACCGCCCGGAGTTCAGCCCCCCAACGCTCGGGACAGCAGTTCGGCGGCCATCGGGACGATACCGATCAACACGAACGCGGGAAGGAAGCACAGGCCCAGGGGAGCGACCACCAGCACCCCCAACCGCTCCACCCGCGCTGTCGCCCGGGTGGACAGGGCCCGCCGCAGGTCGGCGACGTGGCGGTCCACCAGGTCCGCGACCGGTGCCCCGGTGTCGGCGGCCCGCGCCAGATCCCGCCCCACCGCGGCCAGTGGCGCGGGAAGCGCGGGACGGCGCCACGCCGACGCCGTGTCGGCCCCCAACCGCAACTGGTCGGCGACCGCGCCCAGTTCTTCGCCCAGCCTTCCGCGCGCGGCCCTGGAGACCGCCGTGAGGCAGACCGGCAGGGTCGCGCCCGCGCGGATCCCCGAGGAGAGCAGACCGATCACCACGGGCAGTTCGGAGGTCACCGGAAGCTGCTCCGCCCGGTGGCCGGCACGTCGGGCACGCACCCCCAGGGCGGCGCACCCCCCGACCGCGACGACGCCGCCGACCGGCCCGAACAGGGTGGCCGCCGCGGCCACCGCGGACACACCCGCCAGGGTGAGTGCCAGAGCCCGGAACGGGAGCCCTGGCCGACGGGTCGGGCCGTCGGCCCCGCCCGTGTCGGGCAACCGTGTCCGGAGGCCGCAGCCCCCGCCCGTCGACACCCACACCGCGGCGGCGCCGAACAGCACCGCGATCACCGTCAGCATTCCGTCCCCCTCCGTAGGGCCTCGTGTCCCCGCTCCAGTCCCGCCCCGCCCCGCCCCGCGCCGTTCCCGCGCCGGAACCCCCGCCGTCCGACGCCTCCGCTCCCGTTGCCGCCCGGCGCCGGGCGGCCCACCCCTTCACCGCGTGCGGTCACGGTGGAGCGGTCGCGGAGCGCAGCATCCGCAGCGCCCACCAGAAACCCACCAGGTCCAGAAGCACGCCGCACACCAGGCAAGCAGCTCCCAGCGGGGTGGTGAACAGGAACACCAGCGGAGACCCGCCGAGACCGGAGGACATGAGCACCCCGGCCACCGGCAGGCACGTGAGGACGATCGCCGTCGTGCGCGGGCCACTCGTCCGCGCCTCCGCCTCGGCTCGCTGCTCCTCCTGTTCGGTGAGGTTGACGGCCAGCGCGTCGACCACCTCCGCCAGGCCGGCCCCGGTGTCCGCGGCCACCTCCCAGCACACGGCCAGGTAGGCCAGTGCCCACAGGTCCGGGTCGCGCTCGGCCCCGCGGCGCAACGACTCCGCGTCGGCCACCGCCCCCACCAGCGGTCCGGCCTCGGCCGCCGATATCCGCAGCGCCTCCTCCGGTGGCTGGCCTGCGCGCAGTTCGGCGGCCAGGACCCGGCACAGCACGATCACCGCGCGTCGGTGCCCGGAGCCGTCCCCGGGGCGCGGCACCAGGGGCCGCGGACCAGCACGGCGCGCCGGTCGCCGGGAGGGGGACAGTGCGGCTCCCAACCGGGTGCGCTGCGTCTCCGGGGCCACGAACAGCAGAACCAGGAGCCCCGCGCACGCCGCGCACACCACCAGCGCGGTCACCGCCCGCGCCACCCGTCGCCCAGCCTGGCCGCCACCTCCTCGGCCCCCGAGTGCTCCCGGGAGGTCCCGTCCCGGCCGAAGGACACCGCGGGTACCGCACGTACGAACCCGGCCGGGTCGCGGCGCAGCACACGGAGTTCGGCGAGGCGGCGGCTCCCGGCGTCCCGCACCAGGTGCACGATCATGACCCTGGTGGCGGCAAGCTGGCTGTGCACCGCGGCCCGGTCCAGGCCGGCCCCGCACCCGAGCGCCTCCACCCTGGCGGGGACGTCCCCGGCACCGTTGGCGTGCAGGGTGCCCGCGCCACCTTCGTGCCCGGTGTTGAGCGCGCCGAGCAGGGACACGATCTCCGGCCCGCGGGCCTCACCCACCACGAGCCGGTCGGGGCGCATACGCAGGGCCTGCCGCACCAGGACCTCCAGCGACACCTCACCGCTGCCCTCGATGTTGGCCGGGCGGGTCTGGAGCCGCACCACGTGCGGGTGGTCGGGCCGGAGTTCGGGGGAGTCCTCGGCGAGCACCAGGCGTTCGGCCGGGTCCACGAGGGACAGCAGGCTCGACAGGAGCGTGGTCTTGCCCGTGCCCGTCCCGCCGCTCACCAGGAAGGCGACGCGGGCCGCCACGAGTGCCCGCAGCAGGGCCGCGCCTCGATCGGTGACCGTGCCGTGCTCGGCCAGCCGCTCCAGGGTGAACACCCGCCGTGGCGGGAGGCGCAGGGACACGCACGCCCCGGCGGGTGACACCGGGGGCAGCACCGCGTGCAGCCTGGCGCCGCCGGGAAGTCTGGCGTCGACGTAGGGGACGGCGGCGTCCAGCCGCCGCCCCGCCTGCGCGGCCAGCCGCTGGGCGAGTCGCCGCACCGCGTCCGCCGACTCGAACCGGACCCCCGCCCGGCGCAGCCCGCCGCCGTCGTCCACCCACACCTCGTCGGGACCGTTGACGAGGATGTCGGTGACACCAGGGGTCATGAGTTCTTCCAGTGGTCCCGCGCCGGACAGGTCGGCGGCCAGCCTCCGGGTCATCGACAGCACCTCGGTGTCGCCCAGCAGGCCTCCCTCCGCCCGCAGCGCAGCCGCGACGCTGGAGGGGCTCACCGGGGCGCCGGACGCCACGAGCCGGTTGCGCACGGCCTCCACGAGCGGGCTCACCGGACCGGTTCCGGGGAGGGGAGGCCCGCCACCACGCGGTCGGCGAACCGGGCCAGCGGAGATCGCGGGTGGCGCGCGGGTACGCCCCCGGCCGCCAGCAGCCGGTCCAGCCGTGGTTCCTGCGGCAGGTCGGCGCCGAGTTCGAGGCCGAGGGAGGCCGCCACCACGTCCGCGCTCAGGTCCCCTCTGGCACCGCGCACCACCACCCGGACCACCGCGGCCTCCTCCCTCAGACGGGACACCACCCGGGTCGCCGCCACCACCGAGGGCACATCCGCCGGGACGACGACGAGCACCAGGTCGGAGCGGTTGAGGAACACGACGGTGGCCGGGTCGAACGCGCGGGGCAGGTCGGCCACCACCAGGTCGGCGCCGTCCCGCGCGCTGGACAGGGCGGAGCGCGCCGCGCCGACCGGCAGCGGAACGGCGGAAGCCGGGGCGCGCGACCAGGTCAGCACCGACACCCCCGGTGTGCCGGGCAGTCCCGCACGCAGGTCCTGCCAGCGCACGCGGCCGCGACGTCGTACGAGGTCCCCCCAACCGGTCCGCTGCTCCGGCGCGGGCGGGGGCGCGCTGTCACATCCGAGGTAGAGGTCGGGGCCGCACCCGAGGGGGTCGGCGTCGAGGAGGGCGGTGTCCCGGCCGGCGCGGGCACCGGCGAGGGCGAGCGCGACCGCGAGGAGGCTGGTCCCGGCGCCTCCGCAGCCCCCGATCACCGACACGGTGGGAGCCGGGGCCTCGGTGGGCGACGCCGCCCGTGCGAGCAGTCCCACCAGGACGGACTCGTCCCTGGGCAGGAGGAGCATGCCCCGGTCGGTGGCAGCAGCGCCCCCGCGTCGGGCAGGGGCCTCCCGGAGGGGGTCCTCCCTCCCCACCGGGGCGGCGTCGTCGGATGCGCGCGCCACGAACACGTGGCGCCCCGGGGGAGGGTCGGCGGTGCTCAGGGACGCGCGGAGTTCGGCGCCGACCACCACGAGCGGCGCGTGCCGCCACAGGCTCAGAGCACGGTCGGGGGTCTGGGCGACGGCGACCTCGGTGGCGGCGGCGGTGGCGATCCTGAGCAGGTCGTCCAGGAGCAGGGGGTCGGCGGTCGCGATCAGTGGTCGGGGACGGGGGTCCATCGGGGCCTCCGGGGGCGGGGGTCTTTCTTCGACCTTCGCTGACCGGAGGACGCGAGAGAAGCCCCGATCCGAAGCTGTGGACAACCTCGGAGGGGCTCGGAACGCAGAGGGGGGCGGAACGGCCCGAGGGATCCGGCCGGGGGATCGCGCGGGGAGAGCCGGGGGCCGAGCGGCCGCGGTGCGGTGCGGAGGAGGCCGGAGAGGTCCCACCTGGCGGGCGGGGTGCGTACACGGGGGCGAATACGCATGCCCGCCCGACAGGCGGGTGGAGCGGACGCGGGGTCTGCCTCCGCAGGGGGAGCGAAAGCCACCACGCGAGTTCCGGTTCTGGGGGGAGAACCGGGCCCGCCCCTCGGAAGGGCCTACAGAGAGACCTGCTCTCACGGCCACCGAAAGACCGGGAGCGCCGACGTTTTCCGGAGAACGGGTACAGGGGACCCGGAATGGGGCGTGCGGCGGAGTTCGGGCGGATCGGACCGAACCGTCGATCAACGACGGGACAGACGCTACCACGCGGTGCTGTGTATTGGTTCGGGAATCCAGGAAGAAAAGTTGGGTCAACCACCTTTCCGAGGGCTGGACCCAGGAGTAGAAAGAAAGCAGAGGGTGGTTGAGAACCACCCCGGCACGGAAGCCGGGAACCCACGCACCACCCGGCCGCGTGTGGCCCGTCTAGGCCCGGCAACTGGATGTACTGCCTGGTCAGACTATGGAAACGGTCGCTTGCTAACCCGGTCGACCGTGTCGGAGACGGCGCCCCGAGACACAGGCGGGGCGCCGTTCGTCATGCGTGTGAACGCGTGTGTAGCAATGTGGAAACATTCACGGGCAGAGGGGTGCGCCCGGATCGCCGTGGATTGTGCCCCGGTTGGTTGATAAATGAACGATTAAAGATTCAACCCTTCCCCGCCGCGTTCATCCCCGTTTGAGGGCCTCACAGGTCGCCAGCGAGTCCTGCGCTCCGGCGCGCACCGCCCGGCAGCAGTAGACGACCCACTCGGCCACACCCTCGGGGGTCCCGCCCATGTAGCCGCGCAGGGCCGGACCGTACTCGTCCCGCAGCGTCTGGTGCCCGAGTTCCGACGGCACCAGCGACTTCGGGTCCAGGCCCCTCTCCACCAGGGTCAGCCGCTCGGCCGCGCGCGCCACAAGGCCGTCGCCCCAGCCGAACGGCCGGATCGCCATCAGCTCGCCGTGCACCAGCGCCGACGTCACCAGCGCCGGGACGGACGTGCGCGCGCCCAACAGGGCGTACAGGCCCTCCAGGCGGGCGAGCGCCGCATCCGGTGCGGGGGCCGGGCCCAGCTCCAACGGGTCCTCGACGCGTTCCCCGGCGAGCCGGGGGCGGCCCAGGGCGTCGTCCGACACCGCCTCGGTCGCCGCGAGCGTGTGCAGACGCGCCAGGGCCTGGCGGGGCGCCTTCGGCCAGGTGTCGACGAGAGTCCCCAGTTCGCCGGACACCCGCAGGGCTCCCTTGATGCGCGTGTCGTACACGTGCCCCTCGCGGATCTCCTCCATCGAGACCTCGGCGCCCTCAAGCGCCGCCGACGCGCACGCGCCGCGCAGCGCGGACTCCATGGACACGTCGCTGCTGCGGCGGCGCAGGATGCGGTGCCCCAGCAGCCGGTCGACCAGGGTCCGCGTCTCGGCGACCGCGTCGCTCACGCCGGGCAGGCCCGCGATCCGGGCCAGGGGGTCGGAAGGGGAGGCAGAAGTCGATTCGCTCACGGACAACAACACTACGCGCCGGTAACACCGGCCGCCCACTCCCACCGGGCCCGGACCCCGCGACCGCTCGTCGCAGACCGGCGACCGTTCACCGTCCGTTCGCCGCTCGCCCGCCGGTCCCCGGCGACGCGCTGCACCCCGGCTGTTCACGCGGTATGGACCGCATGATTAATTGGGTGTGAACCAGCCAACGTAAGGAGAATCACAGTGGCCGACAGCACTCCCGCGAGCCAGGAGACACTGTCCAACCTTCTCCACGAGACGCGGAGCTTCCCCCCGCCGCCCGAGCTCGCGGCCGAGGCCAACGTGAAGGCCGAGGCCTACGAGCGGGCCGCCGAGGACCGTCTCGGTTTCTGGGAGGAGCAGGCCCACCGGTTGCAGTGGGAGCACCCCTGGGACACCGTCCTGGACTGGGACCCGCCGTACGCCAAGTGGTTCGTCGGAGGCAAGATCAACGCCTCCGTCAACTGCGTGGACCGCCACGTGGCCAACGGACTGGGCGAGCGGGTCGCCTACCACTGGGAGGGTGAGCCCGGCGACACCCGCAGCATCACCTACGCGGAACTCAAGGACATGGTCTCCCAGGCGGCCAACGCCATGACCGAGCTCGGTGTCGGCAAGGGTGACCGTGTCGCCATCTACATGCCGATGATCCCCGAGACCGTCGTCGCGATGCTCGCCTGCGCCCGCATCGGCGCCGTCCACATGGTCGTCTTCGGCGGCTTCTCCGTGGACGCGCTCGGCCAGCGGTTGGACGACAGCCAGGCCAAGCTGGTCGTGACAGCGGACGGCGGCTACCGGCGCGGCAAGGCCAGCGCGCTCAAGCCCGCCGTGGACGGCGCGGTCGCCGACCGCCCCGCCGTCGAGAACGTCCTCGTCGTGCGCCGCACGGGCCAGGACGTCGAGTGGACCGACCGCGACGTGTGGTGGCACGACGCCGTGGAGTCCCAGAGCACCGAGCACACCCCCGAGGCGCACGACGCCGAGGACCCGCTGTACATCATGTACACCAGCGGCACCACGGCGAAGCCGAAGGGCATCCTGCACACCACGGGCGGCTACCTCACCCAGGCGGCCTACACCCACTGGGCAGTGTTCGACCTCAAGCCCGAGACCGACGTCTACTGGTGCGCCGCCGACATCGGGTGGGTGACCGGCCACTCCTACATCGTGTACGGACCGCTCGCCAACGCCGCCACCACGGTCCTGTACGAGGGAACCCCCGACACGCCGCACCGCGGGCGCTTCTGGGAGATCATCCAGAAGTACAAGGTCACCATCGCCTACATGGCACCCACGGCGATCCGCACCTTCATGAAGTGGGGGGACGAGATCCCCGCCGAGTTCGACCTGTCCAGTCTGCGCGTCATCGGTTCGGTGGGAGAGCCCATCAACCCCGAGGCGTACATGTGGTACCGGGAGAACATCGGCGGCAACCGCACGCCGGTCGTGGACACCTGGTGGCAGACCGAGACCGGCGCCATCATGGTCAGCCCCCTGCCCGGCGTGACCTCCGGAAAGCCCGGTGCCGCCATGCGCGCCCTTCCGGGAATCGTCGCCGACGTGGTGGACGAGACGGGCAAGTCGGTGGCCGACGGCGACGGCGGGTTCATCGTCATCCGCGAACCGTGGCCCGCGATGCTCAGGGGCATCTGGGGAGACCCCCAGCGCTACGAGGACACCTACTGGTCGCGCTTCGAGGGCCTCTACTTCCCCGGTGACGGTGCGAAGAAGGACGAGGACGGCGACATGTGGCTCCTGGGCCGCGTGGACGACGTCATGCTCGTCTCCGGCCACAACATCTCCACCACCGAGGTCGAGTCCGCGCTCGTCGCACACCCGCGGGTGGCCGAGGCCGCGGTCGTCGGTGCCGCCGACAAGCTCACCGGGCAGGCCATCGTCGGCTTCGTGATCCTGCGCGACGGCGGGGAGGAGGTCCCGGAGGAACTCGTCCAGGAGCTCCGCAACCACGTCGGCACCTCACTCGGTCCGATTGCGAAGCCCGCCCGCCTCCTGGCGGTGCCGGAGCTGCCCAAGACCCGCTCCGGCAAGATCATGCGGCGCCTCCTGCGCGACATCGCCGAGGAACGCGCCGTGGGTGACACCTCCACGCTCACCGACTCCTCCATCATGGACGTGATCGCCAAGCAGCTGCCGTCCGCCCGCAAGGACGGATAGCCCGTGTTCCGCGGATCATTGCGGGCTCGCGTCACCCAGGCTGCCTCTCGCCGCGCCGACTGCGCTCGGACAGCCGAACCCGGGCTGACCTGCGCTACTCGTCCTGCGAGAGATGGCCTGGCAGCCGCTCGCGTCGATCGGCGCAAGCGCCGAGTCAACCGAGAG